>JAFLBV010000003.1:0-300000 GCA_017302895.1 Ignavibacteria bacterium
GGCATTCCCCGGCCGCTCGATCCCTTCCCTGCCGAAACGACGGTGTCGCCCGGTTGGCGCGCCAATCTGGAGCGCGCCGTCGCCGGCGAGATGGCCAATGTGCATCTTTATCGCTACCTTCTGCCCCCCATTCCAACAATTCTCTTTGAAAAATATTTACTCTCATCGGAGAAATTGTTGAGGAGAGTAAGCAGAACAATATCTTCAGCCGACCATCTGTGGGGAGATATACCCAAAGCTGAGAATTCACTCTGGATAAGGGGATTTTCGGAGTCGAGATACCCGTTAATTCCATCCGAATAAGCCTTAACCAAAACCTTCGCTTCGCTGTCAAGTTCATCGAAAAATGTTTTTGCCTTTGACGACAAATCAAGTTGTCTGAAAAATTTATCCGCTTCAACCGTTTTCTCACCGAGATATTCAGAAAGCCCCCCCAGGGCAATAAGTCTGTGATACTCCATTTCGAGCAGCCTGTCGCGTGCATGGAGGTATCCGAGCGCAAACAAAAGGTCTTTTCGACTTTTGCTTTTAACGAGGGGAATGCCGTATTCATTAGTTCTTATCTCTACATTATCAGTAAGTCCTTTTATTTCAATCGCACCTTCATACTTTGGAACGGATGTTCCGATGATGGACTTAAAAAAGAAGTAAATAACTACAGAGAGTATCAGGAGTGTAAGTGCCGGAGCAACAATATATTTAAGGAGTTTTTCCATTATCTCAAAATTGATTAATTATACCGAAATGAAGTTTACCGTCACTAAAACCTTCACCGGCCGCCAAAGCATAACTGACACTTAGCAATCCGATGCCGGTTTCAAAACTCATACCAAATCCATAGCCCGTCTTGAATGAACTTGTTTCCTCGATTTTCTTCTCTGCATTACCTTCCCGAAGGTAATATCCCGCATCGAAGAAAGCAAAAAGATATGATCTGCTCGAAGTAAGGAATCTGTATTCAAGATTAGACCAGGCAATTCTGTTCCCCCGAAACTGCTCTTCACGGTACCCTCTGAGTGATGAATTCCCACCAAGCCGGAAAAGATCACTCTCCTCAATAAGATCGCCCTGAACTTCTCTAACGCTTACACCAAGCGCTGCTATATTTCGATTGAACAATTCGAAATATGCATCGAAATCAAATACAATCTTTCTCAAATTCACCTGCAGTATCTGCCCGGGTGTTATGAATTCTTTGGGTCCTTGAATCTTCTTGTTGGAAAGTGAAAACCAGGAAAAGAAATTTATCCCACTAACAGGTGATATCGGATCATCCCGTGTATCGTATTTTATACCCACACCACCTGTCAGGATAGACGAATTGTAAACCGTGAAAACCGGAACTGCGAATAGAGTGGGGATTATCGATTGGGTCGCAAAAGACAGTGATATCGAGAAGTTGCTGCCGGTGTAATAATCAGCAGTCAGCTCGAGTATTCTGTCCACATAAAGTGTGTCCTGTTGCCTCTGATAGAGTCTCGGAGAGATATTCAGGGGTAAGCCAAGGAACCATGGTTCAAGATAGCGAAGATCGAGCTCCTGGGAATTCCTGTTCAACTGTTGCCATTTGAAACTGAAATTCCTTCCCGTACCGAAAAGATTTCGTAAATTAATGTTTACAAGACCCGTCAGATACCCCGATTCCTCATTTTGTCCGGGGGGCAGATAACCGATGACGCCGTCAAAATTGTTGGTGTTCGCTTCTTTTATGGTGATCCGAAGTACCCCTTCCTGTCGCTCGTTGAAATAAAATTCAGGTTGAGCCACGGGTTCGAAAAATCTTAAACGGTTAAGCTTTGCCGCAATAATTTTATTGTTTTCAGGCAGGTAGATGTCCCCTGCCCTGATATTTAACTCGCGAAGGATCACATCCGGTGAAGTCGAACTGTTACCTGAAATCTCAATCTTGTCAATAATCGCTTTTTTATTTGGTAAAATCGTCAAATTGACATCTGTATTGAGGGAAGTTGAGTCCTCTGATTTATAAACTGTTACAGAATTCACCTTGATCTGAGCGAAAGGATACCCTTTTTTCTCGAGGTTCTGTAGAATTTCCGCAAAAACCAGTTCGAGTTCCCGCTCGTCGTAAAAACTCCCTTCAATAAATTCAAGACTCCTCACCCCTTCAACGAGAGTATCAGTACCGGAATTCAAAAATTTTATCTTTTTTATTGTGGCTCTTAATCCGGCGTCTATAGTAACTGCAAGCCGGGATGAGAGTGAGTCGATCTGTTCAATTTTAGCGTCAACTATATGGGAAAGATAGCCGGAAGAGTTGAGTTTTCGGGAAATTCTCGCCAGAACTGTGTCAATTTCAAAAACAGAAGTTTTTATTGGAAAGGAAATCCCGACAGCAGCGGTAATTTCTTTTTCACTGATTGGGGGGGCAGGCCGGTATTCAATGGAGGTAATATTCTGTCCGAACAGAGGTATTTGAACAACAATCAGAACAAGCTTAAACCATCTCATTCATCAGATTCATTTTTTTACCAACAGGTTCAACAATTACTTCATTGAATTTGGATTTGATAATTTCCGGTTCCACTTCGCATACACTTATCATTGAGGCATTTGCTGCACCCGAAGCAGTGGCGTATTTAATAATATCAGTCAATATCTCGTCGTGCGACAGTCCATAAACGAATCCGGCGACAAAGGCGTCTCCCGAACCGGTCTCGTCAATTCTGTCCACTGCAGGAGGTATAACTTTATAATTGAACCCGAAAGAATTAACATAAAGAGGATTTGATCCATCCGTGATGACCGATATTTTAACCCCCTTCTCAGCAAATATTCTCAGGGCATCGAGGATTTCACTCTCTGTTTCAACTTTTGTGCCGGTAAACTCGGATGCCTCTTTTCTGTTAAGATGTAAAACCGTTGGATTTTTTTCGATAGCGAGGTGCAATGAGTTTCCATATGTGTCGAGGATGGAAGTTTTATCATACTTTTCTGCGATTTCCAGACCATAGGCAAATATGTCATCGCAAAGTGGAGAGGGACTGCTGCCGGAGAAAACAACATACTCACAATTTTGAATCATTTTATCAAGTCTGGACTTAAAACCCTCAACTTCAGATTCGGAGATAATGGAGTTTTCACCAAAAAAATGTGAGACTGTTCCCCTTCCTTCATCAATAATTACACTTCCGTATCGGGTTTCTGACACGGTATTCACGGCCGTAAACGCTATCTCTTCAGCCGTGAGTGCTGAGCGAAGACGCCTGCCGTGATCGCCACCAAGAAAGGTTAACGCAAGGTTCTTTATACCGAGTTTGTTTAATTGCCGACTGACATTAATCCCTTTTCCGCCGGCATAGTAACTTAGGCGCCCGTTTCGGTTTGTGCTGTTTTCAACTGTTTCACTGTAGTGTAACCTGTGTTCAATAATTGGATTAAGTGTTACGGTCAGAACCAATTTATTCTCCTAATATCTGTATCTGTACTCGCCAAAAAACGGAGTCACAAGCCTGTAATCTCCAAAGCCGGTTTGATCAACAAAAATGAAGCGTCTGTTGATATCGTAGTAATCCCAAATTTCGTATGGCTTACTGTCGTATTCAAATGGATGTCTTTCTATGTTGTTCGGAGTACCGAGGGTGATGTAAACCATCCCCATATCGCTTCTCCAACCTTCCAGCATCTGTTTGAAGTTTTTGTTTGCAAATTCGATTCTTCTGTAATACTCGTTGAAGACTTCGTTCTCGGGTGTACCCTGTGTTGGGTCCTTCTTCTCCCAGAATTCCATGAATCGTGCAAGTTTTTCTGTAAAATCCTTCCCGTCCTGGATAAAATTTATCTCGGAGGGTCCGGCAATATAGATCATTTGATCAGCAGCCTTCTCCAGATCTTTCAAAGTGGATGGCATACCTGACCACTTCGAAAAGAATGTTTTTGTACTGCCGATAATTGTCTTATCATCAACAAATGGTGCACTAATCACCATTTTATATTCACCCATGCCGGCATCTTTAAAATTGAAAGTGTAAAAAAGTTGATTGTTCCCTGCCTTGAAGGATTCAACTTTTTTCTCGTTATAGATTGGATTTCCTTTTAAATCGAGAATGGCGTAAGTTACTTCAATTTGTCTGTCAGTAGCTGAATAGACCTCATAAAAAACAGGGATCCCGTCTTTTTGAGTGGCAACATTTCTTGAGAGATTTGGGATAATCTTCGTTGTTCCCGATGCACTGGTGGTTTTACCTGAAATGAGCATAATGTCGCTTATCGCCAGTTCCTGTGTAAAAGTTCTTACAGGAAACTCAACTTCTGCCCTGTATTCTTTCCTTGAATCAAGGTCTTCCACTAAAATCGTGAAATAGTACTTTCCCGGAGGCAGTTTGAATGATCTTGCAGAGAGATTGTAGTCGGTTTTTGAATTGGTTTTCTGGAAATCGAGTAACTCAATTTTTTCCGTCCACGATTTCTCGGTGATTAATGTCAGTTTGTTTTCATCATTAATCGTAATGGAAATTGAGTATTCAGCTCTAAATTTTTCACCTGATTTGATAAAACTTAGCCTGTCGAAAGGCACCTGCAAAAAGAAATCGACCCGGGTCTGTGTTGTGTCACCCGAGTAAAAATTGTAAATATCAAAAAAGAATACAGGTTCTCTGCTGTAATCGTTCGGTTTTCCTGTTTCGGGTTGAGCCATAAGTGCCACCTGAAACAGTATCATGGTCAACAAGGCAACTTTTTTCATATCAGTTTCTTTCAATTTTTCCAAATAAATCGTATTCGGCAGAATCGTAAATTCTCACCTCGACCATATCACCCGGCGCGAGTAAATGATCCTCTTTGTCGATGATTACTTCACCATCAACCTCAGGGGCATCCATAGTGCTCCTGCCGATATAGAAATCGCCTTCAGCCGAGTCGATTATTACTCTCTGAAGAGTTCCGGTCAACGCCTCATTCTTTTTTCGTGAAATCCTTTTCTGGATTTCCATAATTCTTTTCTTTCGTCTCTTTTTTTCTTTTTCAGGAACAGGATCCCCTAAAATAAAACTTGTTGTGTTATCCTCCACGGAAAAAGTAAATACCCCAAGTCTGTCAAACTTAAATTCTTTTATAAATTTCAAAAGTTCTTCGAAATGCTCTTCTGTCTCTGCCGGATATCCCGCGATCATGGTCGTTCGAATGGTAATACCGGGCACTCTGGCTCTAAGTTTGTCAAGAAGTTCAACTGTAGCCCTGCGGGTTATCCCCCTCCTCATTGATTTTAGAACGGGATCGCTGATGTGCTGAAGCGGGATGTCGAGATATTTTACCAGTTTTGGGTTGTTCGCCAGTTCATCAATCAGCTCATCAGGAAAATGTGAAGGATAGGCATACATCAGCCTTATCCACTCTATTCCCGCCACTTCACTGAGCTTCTGAAGGAGTTCGGCGATATTTCTCTTCCCGTAAAGATCTTTACCATAATCGGTGGTATCCTGCCCGATTATTATCAATTCTTTTACCCCGTTCTTTGCAAGAAAGCGGGTTTCTGAAATCAAATCTTCCATCGGCTTTGATTTGTGCAAGCCCCTCATTAGAGGAATTGAGCAAAAGGAGCAGGGATGATCACACCCCTCGGATATTTTCAAATAGGCGAAGTGGTGCTGCTCAGAGAGATGTCTTTCACCGAGAAGTTCATACTTGAGGTGTCCCCCCATGTCCTCGATAATCTCTTCATATTTCTCGGTACCATAGAAATGGTCAACTTCGGGAATCTCGGTTTTAAGATCTTCCATGTAACGCTCGGAAAGACAGCCCGCTACTATTACATTCTCTATTACACCTTCGTTTTTCAGTTTCACGGCTTTTAGAATTTCTTCTATCGATTCCTGCTTTGCTGCTTCTATAAACCCGCAGGTGTTTAAAATCACGGTATCGGCTTCTTCTGCATTTTCGGTTAATTCATAACCGTTCAAGAGAAGCTGGTTCATCAATCTTTCTGAATCCACAGTGTTTTTTGAACAACCTAAGGTGATTACACCTACTTTTTTTGCCATATTTTTAGAAACTGATAAATTGTTTTACATAAATATAAATTACGGGAGCTGATGCGATTACCGAATCGAACCGGTCGAAGAAACCGCCATGTCCGGCAAGTATGTTCGAGGAGTCTTTTGTTCCCGCATCCCTCTTAATGAGTGATTCGACGAGATCGCCGAGGGGTCCAACAATTCCCACTATCAGACCGAGTGCCAACGCGTCGTAGACTGACAGGAAGTCAAGGAACAGATATCTGAACAGAAAAAAACTTGCAATCGCCCCGGCGAGTCCAAAATAAAACCCTTCCCAGCTCTTCTTTGGACTGACTCTTTCCATCAATCTGTGCTTTCCGAATGTCAGGCCGCCAAAATATGCGGAAGTGTCACTCAACCAGATCGAAACAATGTATGAAACTATGAATATCCCCGCCTTGCCGACAGGAAATGACGGAAATTCCCTGATCATTATCAAACTGCTGGCACATACACCTATATAAAAGATACCTGTCACACTTGCACCAAGATTGATGATTGCAGAACCTTTGTTCTTAAACAATTCCCGGAACATGATGACAAGAATAATCACATATATCGATTCTATTTCCGATATCCATTGGAATTTTACATTCAGTATGAAGAAGAGAACTGCAGGAATACCCCACCCTCTTGTGGTAATGGCATCTTTTTTCAGTGCCATCTCACTAAATTCCCAATACGACATTACGGCAATCAAAGATACCAGTGCCACAAACCACAAATCGCCGAAATAAGCTGCGGCAAGCACTAAAGGACCGAGGGAAAAAGCTACCAATGAGCGGGATGCGAGATTCGAAAATTTCATCTTCTGGAATTTTTTCCTGAGTTAATTAAACAAATTTTCATCTTCATTATCAGCTTCCGGTGGCTCCTTTTTCTGCTCATCATATGCCTTTAGAAATTCGAAAGCTGATTCGCTGTCTTCCACTTTTACATAGAGCATGATTGAGGACATGTTTCCCAAACCGGGATAACTGCTGTCTTTCTTGTTCACTATCCAGGTTTCGATCCCTGCACTTTCGAGATTAGCCTTGATCATTTCTGCTTCGTAGAGGTCGTAACAACTATAAATAAAGATGTACTCATCTGTATAGAAACTGATTGAGCCGTCAGAAGGATTTTCGACCGTCGCACCGCATTCAGGACAAACCGGTACACCACTGTCAAATATCGATCCGCACTCAGGACACTCGAACATACTACATCCTTATTGTTGAAAAAACAGTTAAATCAGAACTGATTATAACACTTTTCGGTGAAATTATTCACTCTGTTGAGGATAAACTTATCTCTTCGAGGTAAGCTTTCCGGCAAGACCTTCATACTTTGTCAGTTCAGCATCAATAGAACCGATCACAACTTTGGTTTTCACCTTCACAGGCATCTTTACATCGTCATCTGTCAACCAAACATAGATACTGCCTTCATTCTTGAACAAACCGCCTTTTTTAACAAGAGGTTCGAGTATGATACAATCAAATGTGCCGGCTGCAACTTTCACTCTTTCTTTACCGCGATAAACAACATCGAGCTGATTTACTTTGCCTTCATAAAAGTTTTTCAACTTTACGATGTCACCCTTTTTTGATTTCGAGAAGTCAATTGTCCGGCAATAATAAAATGCTGAAATTATATCGTGTGTGTATTTTGGGAAAGCGTAATCTCCATCAGAAGTCTTTGCCTTTCCTGCTCTGTGATCGAAGAAAGCTGAATAATCTTTTGTAAAGCTACCCTCTTTTATGTGCTGTTCAAATCTCCAGGGGAAAAGTCCTTCCACATCAAGATACGACTCGTATCTGTCGCGAACCTTAAAAACTGCGTCAAAAGATGGTACGGAGTTCACTTCAAACAAAACATTATAGGTTTCCCGTCCTGCAACCTTCTTAATTTTCGGAATTTGCATGGTGGCAATACCTGCAGTTACGAAACCGTAGTTTACATTAAAGGTGAGTTTTTCGCCGGCTTTAAAAGCCTTGTTAGTTACTTTGGGAAAATTGTCATAAACATCATTTCCGGAGTAGAAGCCACCGAGAAAGAGGATCGCACCCGCAAGTACGATACCGGTAATAAATCTTTTCATTTTGAGTTCCATTTTTTAATTTCTTGAATCTTATTCATTATGTCAGCTACTATTTTTTCGCTGTTTATACTATTCATACACTCCAAACGAACACATTGTTTCAAGTCACACCCGTTGCAATCCATTTCAGGCTCATATATCAGTTTTCTCTCAGTATAAGGTCCCCATCTTTTTGCCGAACACTGAATAACTTTTGGATAAAATCCGACAATAAAACAGCCGGACGCGGCTGCAATATGTAAAGGTCCTGTGGAATTTGAAATGAATAAATCACCCTCTTTTATGAAAGCGGTCAACTCTGAGAGAGACAATTCCCCTGCCAGAAGTGTTGCTTCGCTTTTCCCTTTCACTCTCAAACATTTTTCAATTTCATCCTTTGAGCCGGTCAAAAAAACCTGAAATCGGCCATCTTCACACAGTTTTTCGGTAATAAAACGAAAGTGAGTCTCAGGAAGATCAGCAGCACTTCCACCACTTCCGGGATGAACAATGGTTATTATCTTCGAATTGTCAGTCTGACTGTTTTTATTCTCTTTTATTCCTGCAAAAAAGTCCGCGGGAAAGCGGTATTTACCCCGCCATCCAACCATCGAAAGATTGTATTCCAGTTCGTGTTTTTCTGCAGTTTTTCTGTGCTCAAATATCTTTTGCGAAAAAAGAAAGGAATACCAGCGATATCCTGTGCCGACCCGCTTTTTAATCCCGGAAAGGAGACAGATCAGCGAGACCCTGAAATTCGGAGAGATTATATAGACTTCGCTAAACTTGTGTTTACGGAACTCTGCTGCACTTTGAAATACTCCCTTGTTTTTGAAATGATCCCAACTGAGGAATCCATCCACATAAGGAGATGCATCCACAAGTACTTGTGTATAATCTCTTCCCATGAACCATACTTCCGCACCCCTCTCTTTTTTCAGAATTTCAGCAACGGGGAGTGTAAGCACTACATCTCCAATTCTGTCTGTTCTGATTATGAGAATTTTATCCTTCACCGTCATTCCGGGAAATCTTGCTTTTCAGGAGTGTTATGATTTTTTCGTAACTGTCTCTTTTTTCAGGCTCTTTATCGATTAAGCGTGTAAAAATTTCAATTGCTTTTTCACTGTTACCCTGACGGGCATAAATTATTGCCATTCCTGCCGTGATAATCTCTTCGGGGGCTCCGTCATTTGTATGTTCAATTTTTTGAAGGGGTGCTTCAGTTTCATCTGAAGGTGTTTCTTCGACAAAATTTTCCGGTTTGTGGTAATCGTTAGCAATAGTGTCTTCATCATCAGGAAAGAGGTCTTCCGATGCAGAATTTTCTACCGGTTCATCATTGGACAACTCGAAAGTTTCCTCATCATTTTCCTCTTCATATGTCTCATAATCGACGGACCGGATTTCTTCCTCGGGTTCTTCAGAGATGGAGTACCGGGAAAGCTTCGCTTCTTCATCTCTCTGAGATCTTTCCAGTTCCCTCTCTGTTTCGCTGATCAGCTCCCGGTAGTAGGCAGTGAGCTCATTGCTCGAAAAAAATTTTACTGCGGAATTAAGTGTTATTTCCGCCTGTTTTGGCTTTTTTATCTCCAAAAAGAGCTTTATCAGGAAATAGTAAGCGGCAGGATTCCCGGGGAAATTTGCAAGTCCTTCCTTCACCTCAAGTATCGCCTCGGCCGGTTTTCCCTCTGCAAGTAAAACTGATGCCCTGCGAAGAAAAAGTTCGTGCAATCCCGATTCAATGGCAAGATTTTCAATCTCTTTTGTATATAACTCACCGGTCGATTCTTTTCTCATGGCAAGTTTACCACCCCGAAACCGTTTCGAGTAAAATATCCTCGGTTAATTTCTCGATTGCGGCCTCGATTGCCTGGTTTCTGCCCGATTGACCCGTTGCTGCGGCGTAATCGGCATAGTTCGAGAATTGTCTCTCGAAAATTGTTTTTTTGAGTTTCAAGTCTTTGTAAGCGACTTGAATTGTCAGATTTAGTCTTCGTGATTGTACCTGCTCACCGGTTGTTATGGCAGCAGGTGTATCCGAAATTCCAAGTACGGCACACTCAAGCACAGCATCGGCTTTGGTTTTATCCGTAATTACAAAACTGTTGTCGTCAATAAATTTTTGTGTAAGTCTTGTTGTGAAGCTCTGCACAAGCTGAGGCTCTCCCGACCCGCTTTGATCCTGCGCATACGGAATTGCAAGCGACTTGAGATGAGGTGGAATTGAGGCACCTGTAAATGAGTAGGGGCAACTGCAACCTGCAATGCTCATTGCGATGAACGAAGCCGAGATGAGCATGAGTCTGAACAGTTTCAGTTTAGTCATTGTCACCCTCGAGCCCGAATCTTTCCAGTTTTCGATATAGTGTCCTTTCAGAAATATTCAGATACATTGCGGCCATCCTTTTGTTTCCCCCCGCTTTTTGGAGAGCCTTTATGATCAATTCTTTCTCCATTTTGTCGACATTCAGGTCATCTCTTTCATCAGAAGCGTTGCCTGTAAGTTGAACATCGGAACCAAATTTACTTCTTACTGCCAGATTTGAGACCATGTCTTTCAATTCCAGAATATCTTTTTTTAATTCAAAGAGGGCCCTGTAGATAAAATCCCTTTCGACTTCATCAGTCGTTTTATTCAATCTGACCGGAAGGTTTTTAGCCGGTTCCCTTCCTTCAATTCTGAGAAGGCTTCTGAAAGAATCTGCAGTCAGTATATCCTTTTTGGTAAGCGCAATTGCCGTTTCCACGCCGTTCTTCAATTCTCTAACATTTCCGGGCCAGGGATATTCGTAGAGCATATCCAGAGCATCGGAAGAAAACTCGACCTGTGGCCGGTTATTGCTTTCACAATAGAGACGGGCAAAATTGTGAGCCAGCTCATCAATATCCTGTTTCCTTTTCCTGAGTGGAGGTATTTCTAGCGTAACCGCTTTCAGGCGGAAGAAAAGATCTTCCCTGAACCGTTTCTCATCCACAAGTTCCTGAAGATTTCTGTTGGTTGCGGCGATAATCCTGACATCCACTTTTGTAGTCTTTTCTGCACCGATTCTCATAAATTCCTTGGTTTCGAGCACCCGTAAAAATTTTACCTGAGTCGGAAATGGCATTTCACCAATTTCATCAAGGAAAAGCGTCCCGTTGTCCGCAAGCTCAAAATATCCTTTTCTGCTCTCAACCGCTCCTGTAAATGAACCTCTGTTATGACCAAACATTTCACTCTCAAGAAGGCTTTCAGGTATTGCTCCGCAGTTGAGTGAGAGCATATCCTTGCCTGACCTTCTGCTCAACTGATGTATCGCTCTTGCGAAAACCTCTTTACCAACACCGCTCTCACCATAAATCAATACGGTAATATCACTGGGTGCCACTTGTAAAATAATGTCAACCAGATCTCTGATCTCTTTTGATCTGCCGATTATACCTAGTTTTTTCTGAATTTCATCCATAATCAAACCGAAATTATCAAACCGTCATGAGCAATTGTAATTTTATTCAAACCATCCGGAAAGATTGCTGTTATTTTTGAAATCAAAGGCGATGGATCGTCTGTATCAATATGTGTCAATATCACTTTTTTTAGCTCGTTCTTCCTGATTAATTCGATTACTGTCTCCATATCGACATGTGTGGTTTCCGTAATCAGAATCGAATTGATGTCAGGTTGAAACAGCTCGAGATCCGAGGATGAACCAACATCCCCCGTGTAAAAAATCTCACCATTTGCGGCGGAGATTAAAAGACTGTAACTCTTAAGTTCCGAATCCTTAAGCCCGTGTTCCCTGTACTTCTCCATATGAGAGTTCTCAAATGCCGTAACAGTAAACTTCCCTCTGAAATCAACTTTTTTACCTGCCTCAATTTTTAGGAAATTCAGAGCAAATGAGAGTCTGTCCTCAAAAAGAAAACTTTTTGCTAACATCTCTTTTAAAAAATTAATATTACTCTTCGATACAAAAATGTCAACCGGAAGCTGCTTCTTGCCGAGTTTCATCTGCTGAATCAGCGATAGTATCCCTGAGAAATGGTCGGGATGGAAATGAGTGATCAGTATCCCGTCTATCTCATTATACCCGATACCAAGCCGCAACAGTGCCCTGCTGATACCATCCCCGGCATCGACGAGCAGATTGTAGGAATCAGACCGGATAAGAAATGAGGAGTGGAAGCGATTTAGTGATGATTTGCCTGACCCCGATCCTGTGAAAACTAATTTTATGGTATCAGACATATTGATGCTGTCAGGTTTGTGAACAAAACTGGTTTAACTATTCCCCGGTCTCATCGGGGCTGCTGTCGTCCAAAAAGTAATCAAAATCGGAACCCGGAAACTCATTTTCGACTGCAAAGATACAATTATTTGCTTTTCGGAAATTTTCAGTGGCTATATAATACAAGTATAAACCGGCATAGGCTGCTACTGCAAATTCTGATCTGGGATACCTTGCAAGGAGTGTTTCGAGGATTGTAATCGATTTCTCTCCGTCACCCGCGAGAAGAGCTTTTATATAAAGATCTGCAGGGGTTTCGGGCTTTCCCGCAAGGGCGGTCGATATTTTTTTCAACTCTTCAAAATTCTCTTTTTTGTAGAGGTCGAACACTTCCTTCGGGGTTACATTCTGACCAAAAAGATTTGATGCAAATGCGATAACAAAAAAGAGGAAAAGAGTGTTTTTTTTCATATTCACTAGACTGCCGATGCCTGATATTTTTCAAATACAGTTACCACTTCCCCAAAAAGGGTGGCAGATGTCACTCTGTCAATTTTTATATCAACATAATCCCCTGTCGAGATGTTTTCATCAACAGGGAAAATTGCTACTTTGTTGGTGTCGGTTCTTCCCGCAAAAAACTTGTCGCTCTTCTTTGAGAATCCCTCGACCAAAACTCTTTCAGTCTTCCCAATCATCAGATTGTTGAGTTCAAGCGAGTGTCTCTGCTGCAGTTCTATTATCTGTTGCAATCTTCTAGTTTTCACTTCCTCAGGCACATCATCACCCATCCTGAAAGCCTTGGTACCCTCTCTCGGAGAATATTTGAACATGTAGGCTCCGTCATACTTCACCTTGTCCATCAACTCAAGAGTCATCAGATGATCTTCGAGTGTTTCAGTTGGAAAACCGGTAATAATGTCAGTTGAAAAACTTACACCGGGTATGATTTTACGGGCTTTTTCGATCAGATTCAGGTAGTGTTCCACTGTGTATGTCCGGTTCATCAATTCAAGTACTCTGTTCGAACCCGACTGAACCGGAAGGTGGATATAATTACAAAGATTGTCATACTCAGCTATCGTTTCAAGCAGTTTATCGGAAAGATCCTGCGGATGTGATGTCGTAAATCTTACTCTCATGCCTGAATCAACCCGGGAAACAGCAGCCAGTAGGTCGGCAAAATCGCTGCCGTTATCATCGTATGAATTTACATTCTGCCCAAGAAGCGACACTTCCCTGAATCCCTTCATCGAAAGTTGTTCCACTTCCTTCACAATCGATTCAAGACTCCTGCTTCTTTCCCTTCCACGGGTGTAAGGAACTACACAGAATGTACAAAATTTGTCGCAGCCGCGCATTACGGATATCCACGCCTGCAAACCCTCTTCCCTGTAGGGCATAATGTCGTCATAAGTTTCGGTGCGCGAAAGTTTTACTCCAATCCCTTTCCCGCCGCTGTAAACCACATCGAGAAACTCGGGAAGTCTTCTGTATTCATCGGGACCAACCACCATATCGACAAGTTTTTTCTCCTCGATAAGATTCTTCCTGAGTCTCTCTGCCATACATCCAAGAATTCCGACAACCATGTCAGGTTTTTTATCTTTCAATGTCTTCAGGTTGCCAAGCCGCCCGTAAATTCTCTGCTCCGCATTTTCGCGAATGCTGCATGTGTTCAAAAAAACCACATCTGCTGAATGTACATCATCTGCAAGGTCATAGCCATTGTTGTTCAGAATTCCCATCACCAACTCTGTGTCTGCGGTGTTCATCTGACAACCGTATGTCTCAATATATACTTGTTTTTTCTTCATCAAATCTTTTTATGGTCTAACTTATGATTCCGGCATATCTCCGGAAAATGAATTATTTAAACAATAAATATAATCAAAATTTATCTTACCATTTACCGGTTATAAGTGCCCCCTGTACTCATTGTTTCTAAGGAACATTTAATAAATTGCACGGTTAAATACACAGTTTTATCCAACAATTATATGGATTATGCCATGAAAACCAATGTATTATTGCTTTCTTTTTTATTCTCTTTTCCGTAGCCCTGTTCTCACAGGATGTGGCCAAAAATAGTGTAAAACTGGACGGAGTGTCTGTGGGAATGACCATGGACGAGGTTTATAAGGCAATGGAAGCACCATTTACTCCGGGTGCGAACGACAAGATCTGGATATTCTTTGACAATAATCTCACTGTCGAGTTTGATGACAAGGACCTTGTCTCGGATGTTACTACCGAAAATCCGGGTTCCGTTCTGGAATTTAACGGGAAAACGATTGAAAATGGATCGGATGTCAAAAAGGCACTTGAAATTCTGGGGAAGCCCGATCACATAAATAAAACAGAAATGGTTACTGAATACACTTACCAGAACCTCGGAATTCTCCTTCTCACTTATGCCGATGACGATACAATAGTGCTTATCAGCATATTCAAACTTTAATAATGCCGCAGCAGTTTTTCAGGCTAAAAAGTGATTGAAATAAAAAGAGGTTGCCCCCACCCGGCAACCTCAAATATCTTCTATTTCTCCCACACCCTGATCGGAAGTACCGTCATCGGTATTCCTTCGAGAGTGAGTCGTTTTTGAATCGAAGCACCAGTTTCGTTGTGGAGCAGTCTTTGATAGAATTTCTCTTTCTCGAATACAAGTTTGCCGCTAAAGAATGAGGCAAGCGGGAAATCCTCGGCCACCTGTAAACATAGCTTTGAACCTTCCTCGGATACATCTGTGCCGACAGAAATTCGTGACTCGGCTACCAGTCCCAGCTCATTCGCAAATTTTATGTATTTGTCAACATTTGCCTGAGTGTATTTCCTGATGTTTTCCATTTCGTCACTTCCCTTAAAAACACCCGAATCGATAACACCGACTGATACAAAGAGTATCTGTTTGTAAAATTTCGGGAATTTTTTTAAGAGCTGAAGGATTGAGTGGATCCCCAAACCGCCATATCCTGAGACCAGAAGCACGGCAACAGGTTCATTTTTATCGATTGTTTTAGTTGCAGTTTCTTTTGATTTGTCATCTGCAACGGGAATATCCAAAAGTATTTCTGAAAGGCTCCTAACTTTTTTCATTACTTTGAAGTAGTGCCTCTTTATTAATGCACAGAACAGTACGAGTCCCATGGTTATGATTACGGTCAACCATGCTCCGTCGAGGAATTTTTCCACAACAACTATCGTAAGAATCGAAAAACAGAGGACGAATGCAACAATGTGAATGGTGAGATTCTTTTTCCAGTGAGGCAGCGACTTTTTCTTCTTAATCCAAAAAAGGGTCATCCCGAGCTGCGTCAGAGAAAAAGTTACAAATACATTTATTGAATACATGGTGACCAATGCATCAACACTTCCATCAGTGTACCAAAGGATAAGAAGCGCTGCGGTTCCTATCAGTATGATACCGTCCTGCATTGTCAGACGGTCTGAGAGTGAGCTGAATCTGTGAGGCAACCACGAATCTATCGCCATGTTAGCCATGACCCTGGGACCATCGATAAATCCTGTCTGTGCAGCTACAAAAAGGAGAAGTGCCTCCGCAACAAGTGTGAGAATCACAAACCATGTTCCGATTCCCATCGATTCAATCATTACTGCATTGAGGGTTTTCCCTTCGACCGTTTTAACGCCTGCGAGGAGATAAATAATAAGAATGGCAGATGCGGTAAATGCAAGTGAACCTGCCATATAAAACATCGTTCTTTTGGCAGTTTTTACTTTGGGCTCACGCATAATCTGAATACCGTTGGAAACAGCTTCAATTCCGGTATATGTACCTGCACCTCTCGAATATGCATTTGCAAACAACAGGAACATTCCTCCGATACCCAGAGTGGTTGAACTTTCATTGAAGTCTTTTACCACATCACCGGCTGTGGAAGCAATGTTGTCAATGTGAATGAAAAAAGATCCGAAGATTACTACAAGATGGGTGACAACAAAAAGGAGAAAGATGGGTACAAGTATCGAGATTGATTCTTTCACCCCTCTTAAATTCATCAATATCAGGATTACAATAACCACAGAATTTACATAAACAATGTTATGATGCCACTCTAAAGGAAGGAAACTGAAAACCTGGGATGTTCCCGATGCGATTGAAACTGTAATGGTCAGAATATAATCCACTATGAGGGCACTTCCCGATATTACACCAAATGAACTTCCCAAAAGTTTGGTGGCAACTACATAACCACCTCCACCGTGAGGGAAATGCTCGATTATTTTAGTGTATGAGTATGATATTATTATTACTGTTACCGCTGTGGCAATAGCTAGAAATATCGCAATGCTTGTATGGCCCCCCAAAGCTCTGAAAGCTTCGTCAGGTCCGTAGGCAGATGAACTTAATCCATCTGCTCCCAACCCTACCCATGCAAGAAATGCTGCCAATGAAATTTTATGAAAAATCTCAGGATTGTTGAGATCCTGAGGCTTTCCCAAAAGGAGATTTTTAATTTGTTTCATATCTCAAATGATTAGATTTACGAATGTAACGGACTGCAAAATGAAACTCTCCCGAAGTATCACTGACTTGCACATTCTATCGTAAAAACGGGTCTCGATTAAAAAGCCGTCTCAGATCAGTTTGTAAGACTTCTTACGGGAGCGGGTATCCTACCGCCTCTCCCAAAGAAAACATCGGCACTTAAAACTTTCACAGGCATTATCGGGGCTTTGCCCAACAATCCACCGTAATCAACCGATTCACCGACACTCTTGCCATAAGCAGGAATAAGCCGGCAAGCCGTCGTTTTTTCGTTGATCAAACCAATTGCTGCCTCATCAGCTATAATCCCGGCGATGGTGTTCACAGGTGTGTCTCCCGGAATTGCGACCATGTCGAGTCCAACTGAACAAACTGCTGTCATCGCTTCAAGTTTTTCGATCGTCAGGTGTCCCTTTTCGGCAGCGGAAATCATTCCCTGATCTTCGCTCACAGGAATAAAAGCTCCACTCAATCCACCAACGGATGAACTTGCCATAAGCCCCCCCTTTTTCACACTGTCATTCAGCATGGCGAGTGCTGCAGTGGTACCGGGTGCACCGACATCTTCCAAACCGATCTCTTTCAGAATATCTGCAATACTGTCTCCCTCAGCAGGAGTTGGTGCAAGGGAAATATCGACAATGCCAAACTCCACACCATCCTTTTCGGCAACTTTTCTGCCGACGAGTTCACCTGCACGGGTAATTTTGAAAGCTGTTTTCTTGATGACTTCTGCAATTTCCTGAATTGAAGCCCCTTTGTGACCTTTCAGAGCTTCAAGAACCACTCCGGGACCACTTACTCCCACATTCAATGTTGCATCTCCCTCGGTTATTCCATGGAATGCACCAGCGATGAAAGGATTGTCCTCAACCGCATTACAGAAAACCACAAGCTTTGCACAACCAATCGAGAATTTTTCTCTTGTTATGTAAGCTGTATCCTTGATTACCTGTGCCATCAATTTTACCGCATCGATATTGATTCCGGCTTTTGTTGATCCGATATTAACGCTTGAACATACTTTTTTGGTGGTTGCAAGTGCCTGAGGAATCGATAAAATGAAATTCTTCTCTCCCGGAGTCATCCCCTTCTGAACCAAAGCAGAGTATCCACCGATGTAGTCGATTCCGATCTCCATGGCAGCCTTGTCCATCGCTTCAGCTATCTTCACATACTCTTCAGATGAAAAACTGTCACCAATGAAGGAAACGGGAGTAACCGCCACCCTCTTGTTTGCAATCCTCAAACCGTATGCAGCCTCAACCGACTCGGCATTCCTCA
The DNA here is from genome assembly GCA_017302895.1 of Ignavibacteria bacterium. Lineage (NCBI taxonomy): Bacteria > Pseudomonadati > Ignavibacteriota > Ignavibacteria > Ignavibacteria bacterium. The sequence continues at coordinate 18,082 of JAFLBV010000003.1, forward strand.
CATGATTTCCTGCCAGACGGGTGATCTTTTCATAAATCTTTTGTGTAACCACATTGATATTTCTGTCGCTGCAGTCCCTCAAATTAATACCCATCGTAACAGTCCTGATGTCGAAATGCTCGACCTCACTCATCATAATGGTTTCTAATATCTCAGAAAATTCAAAATTCATTCTAATTCCATTCGTTTATAACTCTTCAAAATTTTTCCCGCTTCCCCTCACAAACCTCATACCTCAAACTTCAGCTAATAGCTCATAGTTAATAGTTCATAGCTATATTCTGAACATATACTGAAAAATATCCTCATGCTGAGCATATATTTTCACATTAAGTTCAGTGGCAACTTTAGCAAGCTCCTCCTGAATCTCTCTTAGGTTTTTCGGGGAACTGGTGATATCAATGATCATGATAAGTGTATAGAAATTTTGCATAATCTTCTGTGAAATATCCTGCAGGTCGATTTCCATGGAAGCGAGAGAACCGGTGATTTTGGCTACAATTCCGGGTTTGTTAACTCCAAAAGAAGTAACTATTACCCTTCCCTCAAACTTCTCCTGAGAGCCGGGAGCAACATTCATCGATGCAATCTCTTTTTCAACATAATCTCTTACCATATCGGGACTCGCATTCGCGCCCAATACATCTATTGCCTTGTTGGTTATTTCCCAAATCAACTGTTCTGAAATCTTCAAGGTTTTAGTCCTCTGTAATTAAATTGTAAAAATCGTAAATTCTCATTTTTTATTTCAAGGTTTCGCCGGTTTATAAAGTCAATCGTGTTCGAAATGTTGCCTCTGTAAAAACGAAACAACACAAAATTGGCTTCAATAAGCGCATCGAAAAATCGATCTGCCTTAAGGGCATCCACCACAAGATATACTCCAAATGCCACCCACCCCAATGAAAGGGCACCATTTATGTACTCACCCGCATAGGCCTGACCTGCTCCCGGAATCAAAACCGACAGAAGCAGTCCCTTCGTAAGGGAAAGACTCCTCTCCTCTGCTGAATCACACAAAGCTGTTAAAAAAGCTGACGAATCCGAATTTTCGAAGTGGTGCTTCGCCTCTTTCCAATTTCCCGCAAATGCAAACCGCCACCCCCTCCAGTGTTCGAAAGCTGCATTTCTATCCGGAAAAACCTTTTCGAGAGCGGCAATTCTTTCATCAAATTTTTTGTATTTCCGCTCCAGAATCAGAAGTCTGAGTATTTCCTGCTCGGCTGAAAAAGACTCGTCCCTGTTCCTTCCTGCGACCGCAGCCATTTCAAAGGCAACTTTAGCCTCGGGATATCTGCCCGTTGCTCTCAGAGCAGACCCCCGAATCATGTTCGATTCGAATCCAAACCGGTTTGTCGTATCAAAAAATCTTAATCTCTCGGCTTCAAGGTAGGCTTCAAGGAATTTTTCAGCCTTCAGAAGCGAATCTGCATAACCGAGCTGGTCAGCAAAATCGTTTTCCTGCCCATTTATTAGTTTTGACAATGTCAAAAATAACAAGAATTGAAGAAACAATGATCTTAAAATCACTCTCCCCCCAGAATCTTTTCGGCTGTTTTCAACGGTTTATTGCCGTAATAGAAGTCAAAAAACTCCTTTTCTCTCTTTTCAATCTCATTCTGATTATGTAAAGAAGCTGACACCACCGATCCGTAAATATTACCACCTTGGAAAAAGGCAGTAATCAAACCGAAAATAAATCCCCGCTGCATATATCCGTCTCTGAAATTTGAGTATGTCAAATAGCCAAAAATACCCGTCAGAAGAAGACTTGCGGCAGCTTCACCATAATCCCCTGTATATACCCTTCCCAAACCGGGTACAATTGCAGACAAAACTCCGGCAAACAAGGGTGATTTCTTTCTTGGATGGACCCTTTGTTCCAGGTTGCTCAAAAGGAAATTTGATCCTTCCCCTCCAAAAAGATAGATGTTGTTTTTGTCCTCCTCATCCAAAACACCCCGTTGAATATCAGTGAGGATCTTCAACTTCAAATAGTTTACCGAAAGGGAGCTGTCATTTATGCTCTGGGGCAGTTTTACGGTTGTCCCAACCTTGCCCGACTCAAATTTTTCTTTTTCAATGGCATATTTCAGATGGGTTGAGAATGGAGACAAAAACTGAATATCGTATTCACCCCGTTTAATCCGTGACAAATCTATAAAAAATTTGGCGGTATCATCGAAAAATGGAGTGGCTGCAAGCCGGTTAAACTCAATCTCTGCTTTGTCATAAAAACCAAGTTCAAAAATATGCTTTCCAAATTGATAGACTTTTTCAGGAGTGTGTAGCGAATTTTGTGCAATGACGGGAAATAGCAGCAAAAACAGCAGAACAGCGAATTTTTTCAATTCATTTCCGTTTTAAGTAACGGGATGGGGGGTCAATCAGGTAACCATATTTGTCAATGTGGTAATGTTTGGATTTGTTGCCGAAACTTGTATCCCTGATCAACCTGTCGGATGCCAGCAACACAGCCTCAACCAAATTTGTTTCTCCGAGTGCCTCGACAAAAAACCTCGAACAACTCGGTGAAAAAGGACAATTCTCACCATCAGGTTCCGAAATAAAAAGGCGATATCCATTTACCAAAACTCTAAACACAACTTCAGGAACATCGCCTTTTATCTCATAATATTTCTTCTTTACAGGTATCTCCTCAGCATAATCAACCCTGACCGCCTCCCATGACTGCCCGTAAATCACTCCACAAAACAGCCAAACAGCAAGATTGAACGGGATTTTCAAAATTAATACCTAATACCTAATACCTAATACCTATTTAAGCAGTTCTCTCGCTATAACCACCCGCTGAATTTCAGAGGTGCCTTCATAGATTTCAGTAATTTTCGCATCTCTGAGGTATCTTTCAACGAGATATTCGCGAACATAACCGTAACCGCCGTGAATCTGGATGGCTTCCAAAGCGCAATCAACAGCCGCTTTTGAGGCAAAAAGTTTCGCCATTGCAGCCTGTTTTGTGTAATCTTTTCCGGCATCCTTCAGAGCTGCAGCTTCAAGAATAAGAAGTTTTGCTGCCTCAACCTGAACTGCCATGTCAGCTATTTTGAATTGGATTGCCTGATGATTTTTAATTTCGGTACCAAATGCTTTTCTCTGCTTCGAATATTTGATGGAAGCTTCGAGGGATGCCTCGGCGATGCCAAGTGCCTGAGCTGCGATACCAATTCTTCCGCCATTGAGGGTTTTCATTGCAAAATTGAAACCTTTGCCCTCTTCCCAGACGATGTTTTCGTGAGGAACGCGGCAGTTTGTAAAAGTCAAGGAACAGGTATCCGATGAGCGAATTCCGAGTTTATCCTCTTTTTTCGCCTGTTCAAATCCGGGAGTTCCTTTTTCAACCAGGAAAGTGGTGATTCCTTTATGCCGTAATTCCCTGTTGGTTTGAGCCATGACGAGGTAATAATCGGCGGTTTTTCCGTTTGTAATCCAGTTTTTAATACCATTAATCACCCAGTGATCGCCGTCTCTTACAGCTTCAGTATGCTGATTTGTAGCGTCACTTCCCGCTTCAGGTTCAGAGAGTGCGAAGGCTCCGAGCTTTTCACCCATTGCGAGCGGCTTCAGGTATTTCTCCTTGATAAAATCGGAACCGTACTGTTCCAATCCCCAGCACACAAGCGAATTGTTAACTGACATAACCACACCGACACTCGCATCAACCTTCGACACTTCAGCCATTGCAAGAACATAGCTCACGGTATCAAGTCCGGCACCACCGTAATCAGGAGATACCATCATCCCCATGAAACCAAGCTCACCCAGTTCCTTAATAATGTCATGTGGGAATTCTGCGTTAATATCCCTTTCAACAGCACTTGGTGCAATTTTTTCCTGTGCAAACTCCCTTGCAGTCTGCTGAATCATCAACTGTTCTTCAGTCAATTCAAAATTCATGTAAATTCCTTTTTGTTTTGATCTCCAAAAATATCCGTCTGCAAAAATAGTAAAAAAAGGTGAATCAAAACCGGCTTAGTTACATCTATTAGCTCTACTAAACCCGGGCTTTCACTCTGATCGCATTGATCAAATTGAGCCCTTTTTCGGTCAGTCTATATTTCTGGTTTTTACTTCTTGGTTTATCGCGAATCGTTCTGGATATTAAACCCGTTTATTCAATAGGCGCAATTTGGGTTTTGGCATTCTTTTGCTTAGAAACACCAACAAAAGTGAGTAATTCCTCGAGGCGTTTTTCTGGTGCGTTGATTATTTTGTATTGAATCAGACTTTCTTATCTGAGGATTTTAAAAAGAACTCCACCCCCACAAAAAATTCCCCCTCAAATCCCTCCCTTTTGGTTAAATTCACGGGTTAAATATTCTCTTTTTTCAGGAAAATTATGGACTTTATTCTTTATTTGTTCGACTTTATTTTGCATGTGGATGTACATTTGGGTGAGTTGATCAGAGATTATGGTGCTTTGACTTATGGTATTTTGTTTTTAATTATTTTTTGTGAGACGGGCCTCGTGGTCACTCCGTTTCTGCCGGGTGACTCGTTGCTTTTTGCAGCGGGAGCTTTCGGTGCGAAAGGTGATCTCGACCCCCATCTGGTATTTTTGATTCTGGCAGTTGCAGCTTTTCTGGGTGACTCGGTAAATTATTATATCGGGAAAAAGATTGGTCACCGGGCATATACGATGAACAGCCGGTTTATTAAAAAGGAACATCTGCAGAAAACACATCAGTTTTTCGAAAAACATGGCGGAAAAACGATTATTTTTGCACGGTTTTTCCCCATCATCAGAACTTTCGCTCCGTTTGTTGCTGGAATTGGTGAGATGGAATATAAAAAGTTTATTTCATACAATGCTGTGGGTGGTGTGCTTTGGGTTGCCATTTTTGTGTATCTTGGATATTTTTTCGGTAACCTCCCCTTCGTAAAACAAAATTTTACGATCGTTTTAGCCGCTATTGTTGTGATTTCACTGGCACCGGCAATCATCGGAGTTATAAAGAAATACACAAAACCGAAAGCTGAACCCGAAGCTTAATTCGGAATATATTAGTTTGATGTTTGGGATTTAGCCTGCCAGGGTTGAATCCCTTTTTATATATAAAAAAAGGCTGCCCTTTCGGAACAGCCTCGGATTCACCAACATCTTATTAATTTATCTAGTTTTTCTTTCCCTTGATCCACTGGTCGAGCCGGAGCTGCCACGATCGGTGTTTCTGGGGGTTGTATCTTTCTTTGGAGTATCCCTGACGGTATTGTCCCGTTTTGTATCTCTTGAAGAGCTTCCGCCGGTGTCACGGGTTACAGGTCTGTTATCGTCTTTTTTCACTTCTCTCGTTGTGTTGTCACGGGTTACAGGCTTGTTGTCATCTCTTTTTACTTCTCTGGAAGTGTTGCCACTATTGTCACGGGTTACAGGTCTGTTATCGTCTTTCTTTACATCTCTTGAAGTGCTGCTGCCATTATCACGGGTTACGGTCCTGTTATCATTTCTTGTCACTTCTCTCGAGTCATCTTTTCTGTCGATATTCCTTGTCCCGGTATTGTTCTTCACTTCCCTTGTGATTTCTCTTGCCGATTCATCAACTTTGTCAGATCTCAGGTCGCCATTGTTTCTGGTTCTTGTGATTTCCACTTTTTCATCGTTTCTGTCGGAAGTTCTGTTCAGGTCAATGTTCCTGACTTTTACATTTCCATCCGATCTGTTATTACCACGATCGCTTGCATTCGTGAAATCGAGATCCCTGGTTCTGATGTTGCCACCACCTCTTTTTTCAACGATTCTTGGATCGATACCTTCATTTACCACGCGGTCGCGATATTTGTAGTTTGAGAATGAATTTGTTCTTTCATAGCATCTTTCGGCACCATATCCACTAAAGTAGTAATCGTATATATTATGTCTGTGGAAGTCTCTGATTCTTACGAATCTCCAGTGGTGAACAGGAATCACAATGTTGATCGAGAAAGAGATTCCGTAGTTTGGACTGAAAATTGCGTAGGGTGACAAAGGAGCCCATCCAATATAGTCATCATCGTATCTCCACTCTACCCATGCCGGAGCCCAATCGTATCCGGGAACCCATACCCAGCCTTCCCAGTTGTCGTAGTACCATCTTCCATAGTGAAAAACTATGTCGCCAAACGCTTCGTCAGAATCCCAGAACCAACCGTAGCTGGTGTAGACCCACCGTCCGTAAGTGTAAGGCTGCCAGTTTGAATTTACTCTTGAGGGTTTCCAGACGACGACATTATCTATCTCCATCCAGTAACCGTAAGATCTAAGTTCTTTATGGAAAGCGTTGAACCTTCCACGGTTGAAGCTGTTATCAGCATTTGTGTTAAATGCCAAGGCTGCAAAAACCAAAACTGCAAATAATATCCGTTTCATTGTAAACCTCTCTTTGTTTGCCTCTTATGATACAACAACCGTGCCAATTATTTTCTTTCGATTTTGAGCCATTTTGTGCACTTTTTAAAATATGGAACTGTTCATTTTTTTGAACAGTTGTTCCATTATATAGTTAACCAAATGTTATTTATAAAAAGAGATCAAAATGTCAAAAAATATTTTATCCAAAAGTTTCGAGGCCGGAATCAAATTTGAAGACTTTCTTAAAAAAACTGAAGATTATGTAGAAACAACTGTCGTTGATTCACTTTCAGAGGATGAGAAATATCTGTTCAATTACACTAAGCTGAACCTTCAAAGAATGAAACGGGTGCTCAAAACACATCCCGTGGATGAAACACTCGCAACAAAAATAAAAGCCTTAAAAGAGAAACAATACTGGATGCTGATCACAGAAAACTGGTGCGGTGACTCGGCACAAAGTTCACCCGAATTTTATAAAATGAGTCAGTTGAACCCCAATATCGATCTGAGGGTGGTCGAAAGGGATACATTTCCGGAAGTAATGGACATGTATCTGACAAACGGGAAAAAGAGCATTCCGATAGTTGTCGCTTTTGATGAAAACTGGAACCAGCTCTGGAAGTGGGGCGCAAGACCAAAGGTATTACAGGATCAGATTAATGAATGGACAGCCCAAAACATGCCCAAGGACGAATGGATTGAGAAAATTCACCTCTGGTATGGCAGAAACAAGGGAAAAGAAGTCTTTGCCGAAATGAACCTTTTACCATTATAATTCTGTTTCATTATTATTATATTTCAGTATTGTAATTTTGAAAAAACAAGGTAATCATGTCTATTCTCACCCAATCTGGTTTGTTAAAACTCAGAGTTGAAAAAATAGTCCACGAAACAGACGATGCAATATCGATCTTGTTGAAAGAAGTTGACGGTAAAGAATTCTCATTTAAATCAGGACAGTTCCTGACATTTGTATTTGATCAGGATGGTAAGGAAATCCGCAGGTGTTATTCAATTTTTACGCATCCTTCCCAACTTCCCGAGACCGGTATTGCGATTAAAAAAGTACCCGGCGGATATGTATCAGACAATAGGATGGACAATCTGAAGGAAGGCGATATCCTGCCGGCACTGGTTCCTATGGGTAACTTCATAAGGCGTCCAACTGAAAAAAAGAATATCATCGCATTTGGTGCCGGAAGCGGAATAACTCCTCTTCTCTCGATAATCGAGGATGCCATACAAGATGAAAAAATTGAGAACATAATTCTTCACTTCGTAAACAGAAATGAAAACAGTATAATATTCCGGGATCGTCTCAATAAACTGCAGATGAGCAACAGGAAATTCACCCTTATCAATCACATTACTCAACCACTCAACGGGTGGAACGGCAGTAAAGGGAGAATAAACAGAGAGAAAGCTCTCGATATCCTAAATTCACTTCCGGAGGAAATAAGATCCGATTCGCAGATTTTTATGTGCGGACCCTGGTCGATGATGGAGGATATTACTTCCGCGGCTCTCGAGGCAGGCTATGACAGAAAGGATGTCAATCGTGAGATATTCAATTTTGCAATAAAAAACGAATCCTCTCTGAATCTTGATCCCGTTGCCAGAGAAGTTTCGATTATTGCGGGTGGAAGGTCTTTCGATGTGCTGGTACAACCGGGTGATTCGATACTCGAAACAGCCTTGAATGCGGGAATTGATCTCCCCTTCTCCTGTCAATATGGTTCATGTACATCATGCAAGACGAGACTCGTTTCAGGGCAGGTGGTGATGCTTGAGCAAACAGGATTGTCTGATGAAGAGATTGGAAAAGGAATCTGTCTCACATGTGTCGGTTATCCTGCAAGCGACAATGTAATATTAAACTATGATGATCCTCTGATCAGGTAGCTGCAGCATTTTCTTCTTTGACAAAGGCAAGGACAATGATGCCCGCCACGAAGAAGAAAAGCAGTGAAAGAATTGCGTACCTCTGGCTGCCGGTTGCGGAACTTATCAGTCCAAAAACCAGCGGTCCGAGGATGGCGGAACTCTTCCCGAAAAAAGAGTAAAATCCAAAAAACTCAGTCTTTTTATCGGGTGGTGTCAGTTGAGACATTAGTGCCCGGGAAATTGACTGGCTCGACCCCATTGCTCCACCCGCCAAGAAACCCACAACATAGAAATATGACTTTTCTGTAATCCAGAATGCCAAAGCCACTGTAAAAATCCAAATAAACAGCGTAATCATCAGGCTCTTCTTGTGTCCGATTGTATCGGAGATTATACCAAAAACTACAGAACCGAGTATGGCAGTTCCCTGAACCGACATGAAGAAAATTATCAACTCCCCTTTTGTGAACCCAAGAGTTGTGGTTGCATAAATACCGGCGAAATAGATTATGGTATTAACCCCTTCGATAAAAAAGAAGAAGGAAAGGAGAAAAATCGCCAGATTCCTGTATTGTTTCAAGTGCTTAATAGTGAAAATTACTCTCGTCACCCCTATCGTGAAGTAAGATTCTCCGGACGGTTTTTCCTTTTTATGTTCCTTTAAAAGAATCAAGGTAGGAAGTGCAAAGATGAAGAAGAAAAGTGCCGCAACCGGGAAAGACTCGCTTATCATCTCCATTTGTATCAATGGCATAAGGATCAGCAGCGAACTTAAGGATCCCAGATATCCCATCGCATAACCGTAACCACTTACTCTGCCGAAATTTTTAGGCTTTGTAATCTCCGGGAGAAATGAATCATAAAAAATCAGTCCTGCTTCGAATCCGATGTTTGCAACAATGAGAAGAGCCAGCCCAAGCACCACATCGCCCGGTCCGACAAAATACAATAGTGAAGTTGCAACAATGCAAACAAGTGAAAAGAAAGTGAGAAAGCGTTTTTTGGTGGAAGTGTAGTCGGCAACAGCTCCGAGAACAGGTGAGATAAGTGCAGCAACGAGCATCGAGACCGAAGTGCCGAGCCCCCAGTAAAAATCACCTTCGGATTTGTTAAGGTTTACAGTTTCTTTGAAATAAACTGCATAGAGGAATGTTACAACAATGATTGAATAAGAAGTATTTGCAAAATCATAAAGAGTCCAGACAAATATCTTCTTTTTTTCATTCATTTGGTTTTGTGGTCCTGGTAAGTGTTTCTTCTATCAGCCCTCTGCCGGTTTTTGAAATTTTACCTTCTTTTTCAAGGTCTTCATACATCTTGTCGAGCAAGCCGTTTATAAACTTCCCGCTTGCGGCAGTACTGTAATCTTTTGCAATCTCGATAATCTCATTCATTGTCACTTTGCGGGGGATATCGGGGAAATATCTGAATTCGCAAAGTCCAATTCTAAGGAGTATCCTGTCGATTCGAGCCATTCTTTCAATTTCCCAGTTTTTTGCATGTGCTTCTATCTCATCATCAAAACCGGGAGTGTACATAATAGTTTTGCGTACCAGATTTTCGAAGAATTCCCTGTCTGCAGCATCGGTTATCTCCTCTGAAAGTTCTCCCGCTGTCACTTCGATACCGTCACGGTTATAGGAGTGTGCGTACAAAACCTGTAGTACTTTTTCGCGTATAATTCTTCTGTTGGATTTTTTCTTAAGCATAATCGGTCATAAGGTGTGAAATGAAAGCTGAATCAGAGTAAAATTTGAATAATTCAGATTTTAAATATACAAAAATCAGAGGGGTTATTTGACTCCGAACATCCAGAAATTGATCAAGCCCACCACTTCACGAAATTTGTAATACCTGACCGACTCATCGGACATCACCAGATCAGACTTTACGAGGTCAACGGTCAGATTATAAAACTCTGCCATTTCCTTCACCCTGGTAAGGTGAAATGCATCTGAAACAATGATAATCTTCTGAAATCCGTTTCTTTCGATCAATGTATTCTTGATGTAGCTTATTTGGTCGAGGGTGGATCTGCTCTCCGATTCAATCCTTATGTCGGCAGGGTTGATCCTTTTTTGAAGCAAATAGTAGAATGCGACATCCGCCTCAGGAAGTTCACCGGGTGCGTTGCTTCCTGTCAGTTGCAGCTTTTGTACAATTCCTCTCGAATAGAGTTGCAGGCCTTTATCAATCCTCATTTTTAGGATGGTGCTTGGCTTGTTATATTTCCAAACCGCAGCGCCAAGAACCACCGCTACTTCAGCAGGGTTTTTTTCGTTGTAGGTGGATCCCGCCTTTACCCCGTCGCTCACATAAATATAGGTGTATAAAAAGACTGAAAGATAGTAGAAAAGAAGCAAGACTCCTGTATAGATGATAGCCCACCGCTTCGGAGAAAATATTTTTATAACAACGAACGCTGACAGAGTCGCCTTAAAAGCGAATCCGATATTAAAAAGGACGCCTGTGTAAAGCTTATAGAAAGGTGTGTCAAGCAGGTTAATATCGATACCGGAATTACTTTGGTTCATGTAACCACCGGCAATTGTGAAAGCAAAACCCAGGAACCACAGTATAAGAAGCAGCATCCTTTTTTTGGTGAATTCCTGTCGGTCCTTTACCCAAAAAATTATCAGGAACAGAATGAAAGAGCTGCTGAAGAGGAGTGTGAGGAAATTACCCATATACCAAAGGTTGAAATCATCGAAATCAAGCCGGTGATTAATATATTTCCCAAGTATGAGGGTAAGAAAATCGATGGCGCCCAGCAGAACAAAAACCAGAAGGTCAAAAATACCCGTCAGCAGATTGTTCGCTTTTTCAGAAATTTTTTTAATTATGCCGGGAGCCATCTAAATTTGTTTTTCTTGTCTCCTGAAATATAAGGAAAAACCCGTTGCGAAAAAATTAATCCTCGAAAATGTGAGATTCCTTATTTTCATTTGCTTCCGGCTTTTTCGGAGCCGGTTCATTCTTACTCCGTGAGAATGTCGATTTGAAGGCGTCACCCAACTCTTCCCAGATCATAAAGAAAACCGGAACGAGGATAAGGGTAAGAAATGTTGCAAATCCAAGCCCGAATATAACTGCGATACCCATCGATTTCCAGAATTCGGCACTTTCACCACCGAAAACAAATTCACCAGTGTAGATGTCGAAACCGAATCCAAACGAGAGCGGAATCAATCCGAGAATTGTGGTTACTGCCGTAAGAGTTACAGGTCTGAATCTTCGGAGTCCTGCATATTTTGCTATATCTTTCAGGGCAAAATCTCTCTTTTTAAGGAGATTCATATAATCGATAAGCACGATATTGTTATTTACGACCACACCCGCAAGACTGATCACACCGATACCCGTCATTACGATCCCAAAAGGCATTTTGAATGCGAGCAGACCTATAAAGACGCCCACAAGCGAGATAAGCACCGCCGTCATGATAATAAACGGTTGGGAAACAGAGTTGAACTGAATAACAAGTATCAGGAATATAAGCAAGATAGCGATTCCAAATGCTTTACCAAGGAATGCAGAAGCCTCTTCCTGCTCCTGACTCTGTCCTGTGAACGAGACGGAATATCCCTGAGGCAACTGGTATTCTCCCATTTTTGCCTTAACCTGATCGAGTACGGCATTTGCATTAAACCCTTCTGCGGCGTCACCCGTTATGGTGATAACCCTCTTAAGGTCCTTTCGTTTAATGGCTCCGGGGCCTCTGTCCAGAAATACATTTGCCACGCTGCTCAGGGGAACTGAAAGAGTCTTACCGTTTTGATTATTGAAAATTATCAAAAGGTTTTTTAGGGCATCAACAGAGCTTCTCTGGTCTTTCCGCAGCCTGACGGTAATGTCATATTCATCTTCATTCACGCGATATTTGGAAGCCTCAGTACCGTTTATTGCCGTTCTGACCGTACTGGCAATAAGAGATGTATTCATACCATAAACGGCGGCTCTTTTCCGGTCAATCACCACCCTGAGTTCAGGCTTTCCTGCATCATAATCGTCATCAACATCCACCAAACCGGGGACATCCTTTAGATAATCACGAATTTTAGCTGTAAGTTTGCCGATCTCATTGTAGTCCTCACCGGAGACTTCGATATTCACCGGAAGACCAACAGGGGGACCCATTTCCTCCTTGGCTATCGTTATGGCGGCTCCGGGGGTTCCTTCGACTAATTTGCGTATTTCTTCGGTGGTCTCTTTTGAGCTCTTGTTACGGTTTTCGTAATCGATATATTCAACCGTGATAGTACCCTTGTTTGGAGTGGCAGCACCCGCATCAAATGGATTGGTTGAAGCACCCGCCACAGCAAGAATCTTCTCAATATCCTTGAAGTTTGCGGTCAGAATTTTCTTTTCAATCCTGTTTATTATCTCATTTGTCTCCTTTATACCCGTTCCGGTTGGTGCCTCAAACTTGATATAAACCCTTCGGGGCTCGACATCAGGGAAGAACTCCACACCAAAACCAAAGGCGCCATAAAGCTGGGTAATGAAGAAAAGAGAAATAAATGCTGCGAAGATGAACCGCAGGCGAATATTTTTGAAAATCAAAACTACCAGGATCCCAAGAATCGCGGTAAGGATAATTTCAACTGTCAGCGGGAAAAATTGAGCCAGTATCCCTTCGACAAAAAACATACCGAAGAATGCCAGGATACCCAGCCAGGTCCTCAGGCTTATTTTCTTCCCTTTTTCGCGTTGTTCACCGAGTGAAAAATCGAGCAGTTTCTCATAGTATTTCAAAACCACAGGAAGCATCTTGTCCACGAATATGTATGTACCCCAGTCGAAAGGATAGGAAATTATTCCCAGTACTGACTTTTTCAGAACAGGTTTTCCGTGACTTTCATGTTTCACAAAAACTTCCGCAAACACGGGATTTATTACCAGAGCCACAAAAAGCGACGATGAAAGAGTAACAATTACTGTCATCGGGATGTAGTACATAAAATCGCCTGTAACACCTGGCCAGAAAAGCAAAGGAAAGAATGCGGCTACGGTTGTCAGGGTGGATGATGCCACGGGCCAGGCAACCTCTGCAGTTGCTTTCTTTGCAGCGTCAATTTTGTTGTAGCCCTCCTCAAGAAACTTTTGAATGTTCTCGAGGATAACTATCGCATTGTCCACAAGCATACCGAGTGCAAGGATCAAAGCAAACAGAACGACAAAATTGAGGGTTATATCCATCATCTGGAGAATAAAAAATGAGATCAGCATACTTAGAGGAATGGATATTCCCACAAGGATTGCATTTCTCATACCAAGGGCAAAGAAGAGGATACCGATTACGAGCACAAGACCCGAAAAAATATTATTCTCGAGCTCCTTTACCTGCTTGTCAATCTCCTCGGATTGATCTGTCACAATCGTCAGATTAATATCATCGGGAAGTTGAGCTTCCTTCTCCTTAATAATCTGTTTTACCTCCTCCGCAATTCTGATGATATTCTCCCCGGATCTTTTTGAAATCTGGATTGAGATAGCCTCAATATTGTTTGTCCTTGCGAAAGAAGTTCGCTCTTTGAAACCGTAAGTAAGCGTGGCGACATCCTTAAGGGCAATCCCCTCACCTTCCTTGGTCTTCACAATAATATTCTCGAGCGGGTACGGAGTTTTGAACTCGCCCGGTACACGAACCAGAAAACTCGACTGGTTTACATCAATCGTTCCTCCGGGGATTGTTTTATTTTCATCCCTGACGGCCGCAATAATGTCATCAAATCTGATGTTATAATGTTGAAGTTTCCTGTAATCAACATCAACCTGCACTTCTCTCTCGAGTCCGCCATTAACTTTTACTTCGAGCACCCCTTTGATGGTCTCAATTTTGTCTTTCAACTCTTCGGCAATATCTTTCAGTTTTGAAAGACCCGTTGGTCCTGAAAGTTCGAAAGTAAGTATCGGGAACTCTGAGAAATTGATTTCCACTATTTCGGGTTTGGTTGCATCTGCGGGAATTTCTGTTTCCGCTTTGTTAACTTTTTCCCGAACTTTTTGAAGTGCGTCCTCGATATCATATCCGCTTTGAAACTCAACCTGAATCAGGGAGTAGCCTTCAAACGAAGAGGACTGAATTTTCTTCACCTCCGCAATTTTCTTCACTTCCTTCTCTATCGGTGTCGTAACCAAAGATTCGATATCTTCGGGTGAAACTCCGGGATAAGGAGTGGAAATGATCACAAGAGGAATTGCAATATCTGGCGACGCTTCTCTCGGCAGCGATACATAAGATATGAACCCCATAATCGCTATTATGAAAACGAGAACAAAAACGCTCGTTTTATTATCAATCGAAATATCTGTAATTTTCATATTTTGCTGTTCCCGCTATCGTACATCAACTTTTTCACCATTCACAAGGGTCTGGTAACCGACAATAACCAGGGAGTCACCTTCATTCAGATTCCCTGAAAGTGCGACCCGGTTGTTGCTCCGTGCCAGTATTTCCACTTGTCTCATCTCCGCAACGGTAACACCATTTTTCTTCAGAACAACAAATACAACAAATCCAAGATCTGTCTTTACAACAACTTCCTCGGGCACCACCGGAACTGAAGTGTAAACTTTATCGTCAATCCTTACTTCAGCATTCATTTCAGGTTTAAATTTACCATTGTTGGGAAGTCGCATTTCCACTTTTACTGTCCGGCTTGTGGCGTCAACCGATTTTGCCACATAACTTACAGTTGAGTTTACTACGAGACTGTCAAGCTCAAGGAAAATCAGACTCCCCTTTTTCCCCGGTTTAATCGAACTGACATATGCTTCAGGAATTCCGGCTTCCACTTTCAGGTTATCTGAGATAATAGTAACAATCGGAGCACCGGGAGCCGCAACTTCACCAATTTCGTAATGCTTTGTATCTACAACACCCGCAAAAGGAGCCTTCACAAAAGTGTTTTCATACTGTTCCTTTACAGCTTCATACATTGCTTTTTTGGCGTCCCTGGTATACTTTGCCTGAAGGAACTGAAATTCCGTTCCTGCATTCTGTTTGTAGATTTGTTCCTGCTTTTGGAGATTTATTTCTGCAAGATCAAGGTCTGCCTTGGCTGCATCCAGATTTGCTTTCAACACCGTGTTATCGAGGACACAAATGAGTGTGCCGGCAGCTACCCTGGCTCCTTTTTCAACATTAAATCTTACAATTTTCCCACCTGTTGCAGAACCGACTTTTGAAATCTTGTCAGCTTTCACCTGCCCGATTACATCGATGAATCCGGTGAAATTTTCGAGCCTTACGGGAGCCACCTGAACAATGGCTTTCTTTTCAACTTTTTTAGTTTTTTCTTTTTCTTTAGAATCATCACCCTTGCAACCTGCGATAAAAAGGGTGGATAAGAGTAATACAGCAGGTAAAATCAAACTGTTTTTAAAATTTTTCATCCTCGACATTCTGTTATTCACCACTTTCCTTTCCGGATAAATTTTCAAGTTTCGACAAAAGGAGGTAGTATTCATACACTCCGTTCAAATAGTTGTATTTAGCTCTCGCTACACCCGTTTGTGAGTCAATAATTTCAAGCTGGGTGCCGACACCCGATTTGTAACGGGTTTCAGATAAAGAATAAGCCAGTTCAGCCTGTTTCACAGCTTCAGTGTAAGCTTTTAATTTTTCTTTCTGATTTTCAATCTTAAGAATTGTCTCTTTAATCTGAGTCGCATACCCCTCTTTGGCTTTCTTAAGATTTTCCTGAGCAATTTTCACCTCAAGTTCCGCCTGTCTTACCCTTGAATCGGTACTCCAACCGTTGAATATCGGTACAGAAAGCTCAAGCCCGAGATTGATGGAGTTATTAAATCTCCAGCTCCCGATTCCTCTGGAGTCATTTTCCTGAGACTCAATATTCCAGGCACCATATGCTTTCAGAGAAGGAAGATATTCCGATTTATAAACACCCACAGCTTTTTTACGAAGTTCTATGCCCTGCTCGAGCTGCTTGATATTCGGATTATACTTAAACATTCTCTCGACCACCAGATCAAACCCTGAAAGAGGCATATCGTTGTAGACGAGAGTGTCGGTCACATCTATTTCCATCGTGTAACTGAGTCCCATTATGTTTTTCAGCGCATCTTTCGTAAGTTTCAATGCGTTGTTAGCCTGTTCAAGTTCGGGTTTAGCTGTTTCAACAGCCACTTTCGCTCTTACCAGATCATACTCGGGAACAAGTCCTGCATCATATTTTATTTTTGTGTTTTTCAGGTTGTCTTCTGCCTGTGCCAGATTCGCCTGAGCCACTTTCAACACTTCCTTTGTTACCAGAATACCAAACCAGGCTGATTTAACCTGAAACTTGATTTCCTCCTCGGTTGCAGCAACCTGATGGTCTGCAATCCTGGCATATATTTCAGCCGCCTGAGCGCCAATGAAGACAGCTCCGGCAAAAATGTTTTGTGTAAAACTGAGTGTAGTGGTGAGGGTATTATCGGTACCGATGGGGAAAGTACCGCTGAAACCGGGTGCGTCAATTGTAAAGACACCCTTCTTGAGAGCCCTGCGGTAATTAACGGAACCCTTTACATCAGGGTAAACTGCAGTGCCCCAGGTTTCGTCCACCTTTTCGTAGGCAATTCTTTTGTTCAAATTGCTGGTTTTCAGATCATAGTTATTTTCGAGGGCAATGGTAATCGCTTTTTCGAGATTAACAATTATCTTTTCTCCCTGCTGAGCAAAGAGAACCGGGGTAAGAATTAAAATAATTGAAACTACAGCTTTTATTTTCATTTATTCTCCGGATCCATTGTTGGAACCAAAATCAATTTTATAATTTATTTAATTTATACGAAGGGATTACAAAAGATCTAACAATTTTTGGAAGAAAAAATTCCATTTTCAATTATTAAAAATAACTGATATTTTACTACCGTAAAGGTTTTTCATCAACAATAAAGCCCGTTAATCAAAATTTTGGTATTAAACGATGACCTTATTTAAAATTGACCGGAATGAGCATCTGAACTTTTACCGGTTTTCCGTCTTTTTTCCCGGGAGCAAATTTTGTTCTTCGAATTGCTGAAAGTGCTGAGTTATCGCATGCAGGATGTATTCCTTTTGTCAACACGACCGAGGTTACATTTCCTGATTCATCAATGAATGCAGTAACATATACTGTTCCACTAACACCGGCATCTTTGGCTGCCTGAGGAAATACCGCCTTACTTTGTATTGCTTCAAAACCCCCTATCGGAACAGGCATGTACGGGACGGCAGTATAATAGACATTATCCTTGGGAGCGTTTGTTTTCCCGTCCTTTTCCGTCGATTTTTTATTTGTTTCTTTGTTCTTGAATTTGCCCTGTTTATCCAAAGTTAAAAGATCCCCCTTGTCTATATCCTGACTTTCAAGCTTTATTTTTTCTTTTGGAGGGGTTAGAGTAACTTCAATTTCCTTGTTTATTGCCACCTCAGTTTCGGTTTTTGCTATTTTTGGTTTTGGAATTGTCGGTTCACTCTTCTTTTGTGGCAACTCTTCCTCTTTCCTGTTGTCAGGAAGCTCAATTGCATCGTCAAGTTCAATCAAATCCTCCCCTTTTGCAAGAGGATTTGTTACATTTTTTGAGAAAGGGTACAAACGGAACAGCATGATCATCATAAAAAGTACAACGATTGCGCTTATTTCCAACGACTGTCGATAATTCCGTTTTAAATTGTAAAATGAACCGGTCATGCTCTTAAAAGCTTTTGTGAATCATACAGTTTTTACCTGTAAAGCCGGGGAAAAGTTCTTAAAACTATGTAGGCAACAGCCAAACCCAATGCGGCACCGTTGATGTCAGCAAGAATGTCGTACCATTCGAAAAACCTGCCCGGAATCAGCAATTGATGGACTTCATCCAGCACTCCATAAACAGAAGCGATAATAAATGATTTTTGCAACAATTTGATGTCTGCTGTTCCCGACTCATCCTTAAGCCTGAACCAGGTAAAAAGCAAAAAACTCAACACAGCATACCCGGCGAAATGATTTATTTTGTCACCCGACGGGGTGTCCGGCAAACTGCTAGACGGAAGGGTGGTCCCCAGAAACAGTATCAACCAGTAAACGACCAAAACAACTAAAGCAACGGTTTTTTTCTTTTGCCTGTCAAGAGTCATGCAAACTCATCAATTTTTTTCATTGCAGCAGGTAAATTTTTAATCATCGATGATGCAGAAATGAAAACACCCGGAGAATCTTTTGCCAAAATAATCGCAGACAGATTGTAAGTGTGTATCGCATCAGCTATGCGGCTCGCAAAAAATTCCATCGTATCGAAATGTTGTTCGCTAAGCAAGCCGGTGATTTCCTCAATCTCAAGTGCGGGCAAGGCTAGTAACTGCGCAAAAGTCGAGGCGATCACACCGGCGAGTCCGTCACCTGTTCCAAACTTCGCAAGGGCATCCATTCCGGAGTCAATTATATAATTAACACCCACAGGAGTGGAGATAAAGATCGCGGCATGTTTTAGAACCAGAATGCAACCTGTTTCTTTTGTGAAGTCTTCCACTGCCTTGAAGATGTTTTTCTCAATCAGTTCCAAAGGTTTCCCGATAATCTTTGCAAATTCTCCAGTATGCGGCAACAGAATCTTTCCTTTGAGGTCATAATTTTTATAGTTACCTCCGTGAAGCGGTGCGAGGGCATCCGCATCGAGAATGACAAGACGATTATTCATCGCAAGAATCTTTTCAAGGGCAACTGTCGTTTCGGGTGATCTGCCGATTCCTGGACCGGCAAGCAACACTTCCTTTTTCTCCAATGCATCATAAACAGCTTTTATCGAATCGGAATTAAAATTCACGGGAAACTCATTGATAACCGCCTCGGGAACATTCGCCATCAGTACCGCTGATGCTTTTTCTGAGGTGAAAATTATTGGTGATCCTGAACCTGAATAAAAAGCTGCCTGGTAAACGAGAGATGCCGAACCCGGATATCTGTTTGAGCCTGCAACTATAACGGGACCTCCGGATGTATATTTGTTGATGGTACGCTTTTTTGCAGGCACAACACTTCTTACATCACTCATCTCATACAGAGACCAGTTGCCTTCAAGTTCAAGCAGATCCTCTTTGATCCCGATGTATCCGTAGTCGATCACACCACGGCAATCCATTCCCTTGCCGTAGAAATAGCCTTTTTTTAATGTACACAATGCAACTGTATAATGGGCTTCGAAGACAATCCCTCCGTTTCCGGTGTCAGGATCAAGTCCCGAAGGGATGTCAATGGCCACCTTCACAGCTCTGAGTTCATTCAATGCCACAATTATCTCATCATAGGGATACCTCGGCTCACCTTTGGAACCTGTACCAAGAAGTGCATCCACAATCACATAGCTCGAAGCAATAAGTTCTTTTAACTGTGTGACACTTTGATATTGGAAAATTGATATGTCGCCAGCTACCTCTGTCAAAAGCTCGAAAGCATTTCCTGCGTCTTCTGAAAACTCGTCAGGGTCATCCACAAAAACCACAGTCACTCTCCAGTGCATGTCGCGAAGATGACGAGCAGCTACAAAACCGTCACCGGCATTGTTTCCCTTGCCACAAATAATTGCGACAGTCTTCGTTTCGGCCTGAATCGTTTCGAGAAAAGCAGCTACACTTCTCCCCACATTCTCCATCAGAATCATACTTTCAAAACCGAAATCCTCAATTGCTATTCTGTCGGCTTCACGGGCTTCTGCGGCATTTAGTACAAGTCTCATCCAATTCTCTCATTCAAAAAAAAAGCTGTATCGTGAGGCTCCGGATTGACCGGTGGCAGACTCTCGATACAGCCTGAAAAATAAAAAATTAATTAAAATTTCGAGATAAGGTTTATCACCGAACCCGGCAAAATTCCCATCAATACAATCAGGATGGCTGACACTATGATTCCGGTCATTGCGGAATTTGAATTAACGATCTCGAGTTTTGATTCCTCTTTACTGAAATACATCACGACCACGAGTCTCAAATAGAAATATACACTTATGACCGATGAGATGATGCCAACAATGGCGAGCCACACCAAATTTGATTCGATAGCCGAGATAAACACATAGTATTTACCGAAGAAACCTGCGAAAGGGGGAATTCCCGAAAGAGCAAACATGAAGAGAGCAAGAAGACCGGCGAGGAGCGGGTATTTAGTACCCAGACCGGCATAGTCACTTATCAGGAGATTCTTCTCTTCTTTATCCTCGATCATCGCAATGATCCCGAATGCACCGAGATTCATAAAGGAATAGGCTGCCAGATAGTATATTAAGCCGTCAATCCCTCTGTCATTCCCGGCTGCGAGACCTATAAGCATATAACCCGCATGTGCGATTGAGGAATAAGCCAGCATTCTTTTAATATCTGTCTGTAGTATGGCTGTAATACTTCCGTAAAGCATCGAAAGGGTAGCAAAAAAGGCAATCATTGGGGTCAGTACTTCACTCGCTCTCTCTTTAGCAAATGCGGGTGAGACTACAAGAATAAGGGCTGCAAAAGCTGCAGTTTTACCACCTGTAGACATGATTGCTGTGGTTGCAGTCGGTGCACCCTGATAGACATCGGGAACCCACATGTGAAACGGAACCGCAGCAATTTTGAAGGCAAATCCAATAAAGAAAAGGGTAAGCCCGATGATTCCAATTATATTAGTCTTGTCAAAGGTGAATGACTGGAACAAAAGCGCAATATTGAGTGTGTGGGACGAGCCGTAAAGAAGTCCGAGACCGTAGACAATGAACCCTGTGGCGAATGAACCAAGAAGAAAATATTTTAACGCAGCTTCGTTCGAAAAAGGTCTTTTGCGCGCAAAACCGGCAAGAATGTAGAAACAAAGAGACATTTGCTCGAGACCAATGAAAATCATTACCAAATCGCGAGCGCTGGCTATCATCATCATTCCCAATACTGCCGATTGCAGAAGTATGTAAAACTCTCCATGATATATTCCGGTTTTACGGAGATAGTCCACAGAAAGGAGAGTGACTATTGCTGCACCAAAATTGAAAATGAAGTAGAAAATGTTGACCTGTCCACCGGTTGCCAGCATTCCGTTAAAGAAGATTCCCTGATCACCGACAGACAAGAGTGATTGATAAGACACCACAAGAAAACTGACCACAGTCAGCCATGGGATGATCTTTTCCGCACTCTTGACATACATCTCGATCACGAGGGAAATTAAAATAACCGATGCCAGAATTACCAGCGGGAGATAGCTATATATGTCTGTTATGTTAAAATCCATACCTACTCAATAAATAAAATGTCATGTTCTGTTTCTTCAATAGTTGCCACATGCGAGTCAGTTCTGTAGACTGCAAGTTTCATGTGTTTAGTAACATCAAATATGTCGTCCTCTTTTTCAACGACGACGATTTTTATATTATCATACTTCGATAAAGTATCACGAAGAGAGTTGTATTCCAGGAAGTAAAGGCTGGTATATAGATCCTCTTCCACAATGTTAATCCCTCTTGAACTGGGCGAAAAATCCGTAATAATGTCTTTTTCAACCACGACCTTAAGAAATCTTCCCTTGAACGGGAGAATTAGTCTGTTACCGTAAAGATAACCGGTCTTTTTTTCAGCAAGGCAACTCTTTATTGTCATTGATTAACCTCTGAAAAATATGAACCATATTATTGCATAAACGGGCAATAAAACGGGCAGTGAATACTTAATTATATACTCGATAAAGCTTGGAACCCTGACACCGGCTCTTTCTGAAATCGACTTCACCATAAAATTGGGTCCATTTCCAATATATGTCATGGCACCGAAGAAAACCGCACCAACCGAAATTGCGGTCAGGTACTGTACCGCATCGGGATTCTGGAGGAAAAGCTGAGTCTGTGCAGCTCCACCGTTCAAATCATAACCAAATTTTCCCATGGCAGCACTCATGAAGTTCAGATAAGTCGGGGCATTATCCAAAAATGACGAAAGAGCACCTGATGCCCAGTAGAACAATGAACTTGTGAATACATCACTGTTTTCGCGCGCCATATCCGCTATAAGTCTGAGAGCAGGAACCATTGTAAAGAATATACCAACAAACAGATATGCAACCTCTTTTATGGGAGCAAAATCAAATTCATTTGCCTTAAGTATCTTTTCGTCTGCAGTTCTGTACGCGGCAAAAACCACACTGAACATTATGATTTCCCTGATTCCAACGGGCAATGGATCCAATGAAGGTACCCATGACAGGACTGCCGGATCAAGGAATACCGACAAAATGATTACTCCCAGATAGCCAAGGTTTTTTAGCCCCTTTAGTTCTATCTTTCCGCTGTAGTTTGTCTCATCATCCGCTCCGAGTTTATTTGCTTTGTCAAGAACAAAGAAAATCGTGAGAATCATGAATATCGCCAAAATCCAAATCAGCCAAACCTGCTCTATCACCCAGAAAAAAGGAACTCCTTTAAGGAATCCGAGAAACAGTGGCGGATCTCCGATCGGAGTAAGAGCACCACCCGCATTGCTTATCACAAAAATAAAAAATATGATGTGGTACGGCTTGATTCTTCCTTTGTTCATTCTCATAAATGGACGAATCAGAAGCATGGACGCACCGGTTGTTCCAATCACATTCGCAATAATCGCCCCAAAAAGTAGAAAAAGCGTATTTGCCACTGGCGTGGCTTTTTTATCCACTTTTATCAGGATGCCACCACTTGCAACGAACAAAGAACTCAGCAGGGCGATGAATGACAGGTATTCCACGAGTGTGTGCCTGAGACTTGTAAAATCATTCAGTATCGCCGCATAATAAACAGCAACAATCAGACCCAAAAAGATTGCTACCTTGTGATAGTTGTGCTCCCAAAAATGTTGAAAAAACAAAGGGGCAACGGCTATCAGCAGTAAAAGCAGTATAAAAGGGATCACCATGTACGGACTTGGAGAAGACCCGTGATGCGCTCCGGTCTCTGCTGTCTTTGCTTTATCAGTATGAGAAAGAACAGTTTCCTGTTTTGTTTTGTCAGTTGAATCTTTCGATTCACTTCTTATTTCGCTGTTAAATAATATGAACAGTGTAAAAAAGGCTGCGAAAAAAAGTGCTGCGTGCCTCATATTTTATTTTGCCAGGGCGTTCATCACCGTATTTACAATGTTAGATGAAAACGCTTCGGATAACCTCAAGAAAGTTGACGGATAAATTCCTATCCAAACAATGAATAGCAGTAATGGAGCGAGAGTAATTAACTCCCGGGTGTTCAGATCGGTAAGAGAATTCATTTTTTCGTTCTTTACTGTCTCCAAACAGACTCTCTGATACATCCAGAGGAGATAAACAGCAGCGAAAATTACACCGGAGGCTGCTATTATTGAAAAATAAGGGCTGACGAGTAGTGGTGACTTGAATGAGCCAACAAGTATCAGGAACTCACCAACAAATCCGTTTAATCCAGGAACACCGATAGACGAAAGAGACACTATCAAAAGAATTGTTGCATATACCGGCACAATTTTCGCAATTCCGCCGTAATCAGCGATCTCGCGAGTGTGGGTTCTTTCGTATATATATCCGACCAAAAGGAAGAGTGCACCGGTTGAGAGTCCATGATTAACCATCTGGATTATCGCTCCCTGCATCGACTCAACGGTCAATCCAAAAATACCGAGTACAACAAATCCAAGATGGGATACAGATGAATACGCAACTAGCTTTTTCATATCCTTTTGCACCATCGCCACAAGTGCACCGTAGATTATCCCGATAACAGCCAGTGTGGTAATGTATGGAGCAAAAACTTTTACTGCATCCGGAAACAAGGGTAAATTGAATCTTATCAGGCCATATGTACCCATCTTCAGAAGAACACCGGCAAGAATTACCGATCCTGCAGTTGGAGCCTCAACATGCGCATCAGGTAACCAGGTGTGTAGAGGAAATAATGGAACCTTTATTGCAAAACTAAGAGCAAACGCTGCAAACAAAAGATTTTGCTTCGAAGGGTCGATTGCAGGTCCTTGTTTGTAGAGTTCAATCAGATCGGTTGTAAAGGCAGTTCCTGAATTTGCAAGCCAGATGATGGCAATGAGCATCACTAATGAACCGGCCATCGTATAGATAAAAAACTTAACAGATGCGTAGATTCTGTTTTTGCCGCCCCATATACCGATGATGAAGTACATCGGAATAAGCATCGCTTCCCAGAAAATGTAGAAGAGGAAAAGATCGAGGGACATAAAAACACCAAGCATTCCTGCCTCGAGCATCAACATGAAGAAAGTAAATTCTTTCACTTTAACATCAATACTCGACCAGGTGGAGAGAAGTGCCAGTGGTGTCATAAATGTTGTAAGCAGAACGAGCAAAAGCGACATTCCGTCGAGACCTACATGGTAATAAATTCCGAGTCCTTTTACCCACTCATATTTTTCGGCAAACTGGAAATTTACACTTTCGGCGTTGAAATTAAAATATGTGAATAATGAGACCACAAAGATCACGAGTGAAATCACAAGCCCTGTTATCCTGGTCAACCTCAAATTCTCTTTGGGTAACATCAGGACCAGCAACGAGCCGGCAATGGGAAGTAGTAAAAGAAGACTCAATATATAACTTTTATCCATCAGAAACTCAATATTATCCAGAATAATGTACCTGTTATTGCTATCATCATTATGACAGCATAAAACTGTGTCACGCCGGTTTGAAACTTTCGTGCATAACCTGATGCAAAATCAATTACCTTCGCTGTGCCATTCACGGCTCCATCGATTATTTTGGCATCGGTAAACTTAAATAAAACGGAATCAGAAATCTTCACCAGTGGTGTGATGATAACCTTCTGATAAAACTCATCAACATAATATTTGTTTAGAAGAGTGTTATAAACTCCTTTGAAAGAGTCAGATATACTTGTAGCAATTTCCGGTTTTCTCAAATAGATGTGTCTTGCAAGCATAATTGAAGCCACCGCTCCAATAACAGAGGTAGCCATCAGGAGATATTCTTCCAGGTGGGAATGAATGTTACCTGTCGCAAGTTTCCGGGTGGCATCTTTGAAAATTGGCGCCAGCCACACTTCGAACAGATTGCCATGCTCCCCTACGAAAACTTTCGGAAGTCCGATAAATCCACCAATTACAGAAAGCACTGCAAGCACGATTAACGGAATCACCATGATATTCGGGGATTCGTGAGGATGCACATGATGATGGTCGAATCGTTCTTTCCCCTCGAATGTAAGAGAAAGAAGTCTGAACATATAAAATGCAGTCATTAAAGCAGTAATTGCTCCTATTATCCAGAAGAACAATCCACCATTCGCATAAGCCATCCAGAGTATTTCATCTTTCGAGAAAAAGCCGGAAAGAGGGGGAATGCCTGAAATTGCCACAGCCGCAATCGCAAAAGTGAGATATGTTTTTGGCATATACTTTTTCAAGCCGCCATAATTTCTGATATCCTGTTCTTCGTGCATACCGTGTATTACAGAACCGGCACCAAGGAATAAAAGTGCTTTAAAGAAGGCGTGTGTCATGACATGAAAGATACCTGCGGAGAAAGCACCCATTCCGAGTGCGAGAAACATGTAGCCTAACTGACTAACAGTGGAATACGCCAAAACCTTCTTTATGTCGTTCTGAACGAGTCCGATTGTTGCAGCAAAAAGAGCTGTGAACAATCCGATTATTGCAACCACCATCATTGCAGTTGGTGCCATCGCAAAAATTACTGATGTTCTGGCAACGAGATAAACACCTGCGGTAACCATTGTCGCGGCGTGGATAAGGGCAGAAACAGGGGTCGGACCGGCCATCGCATCAGGCAACCATACAAAAAGAGGTATCTGAGCCGATTTTCCGGTGGCTCCGATGAAGAGGAATATTGCTATGGCCTCAAAAATCCAGGGCTCAATCCCCGATCCGGCAACAAGCGGCAATACTTCACTAAAATTTAAACTTTTGAAGTAGTAGAAAACAAAAAACATCGCGACGAGAAAACCGAAATCACCGATTCTGTTGACCACAAATGCCTTTTTGGAAGCATCAGCTACAGTACCTTTTTCAAATTTCCTGTCGTAGTAAAAACCGATGAGCAGGTAGGAACACAGTCCCACTCCTTCCCAACCGAGAAACAGAAGAACAAAATTGTCGGCAAGCACCAGGTTCATCATCGCAACGATGAAGAGGTTCATGTAGGCAAAAAACCGCCAAAAACCTTTATCTCCGTGCATATAACCGATTGAGTAAACATGGATAACAAATCCAACACCTGTAACAATAAGTGACATGGTGAGAGATAACTGGTCGACCTGATAACTGAATGCGGCATCAATACCGCCCGTTTTTATCCAGGTAAACCATTTGATTATCCGGCTCCGCTGATCAGCAGGTAATCCGAGAGTTTCGAAAAAAGAGAAAACTACGACCAGGAATGCGAGACCAACCATGCCGGCACCAATTCCGCCGACAATCTTCTCGTTTTTGATCAGTCTCCCAAACAGCCCGTTGATCAGAAATCCGATCAATGGGAAAAGCACTGCCAAGTAAATGTATTCTGTCATATTTCGTGGGGTGTTTAGTAGATTACCACTTTAAAATGTTAATTTCATCTATGTTAATTGTAACTTTATTCCTGAAAATGGCTATGATGATTGCCAGACCGATAGCTACTTCGGCTGCTGCGACTGCCATTACAAAAAAAACAAAAAGCTGCCCTATCACATCTCCAAAGAAAGATGAATATGCAACAAAGGTCAGGTTCGCTGAATTTAACATCAGCTCTATCGACATAAATACCACGATGGCATTCCGTCTGGTAAGTACACCGGCAACCCCGGTAACAAACATAAAAGCACTTAAAATAAGGTAATATTCGAGTGGGATCATAACTGAAACTAATCCAATTTCTTTTTAGATAATATCAATGCACCAATTGTAGCCGTAAGCAGTACAAACGCAATCGCTTCGAACGGAAGAAGATAAGTTGTATATAATTCCTTTCCGATGTGTTCAATTGTTCCAATTTCCACTCTGGTATTCTCATCAACCACCTTGCCCGGTAATGTGAAAAAGATCGAATAAACCATCTGTGCGAACATCAAAAAAGCAATTACTATGGCGAGAAATTTCTGCTGGGGTCTCTCTTTGAAGTAAGATTTCTCCTGTTCCGGTCTCAGAAGCATCAAAACGAACAGGAATAAGACCATGATCGCTCCGGCATATACTATTACCTGAACAACAGCTAAAAACTGGGCTCTGAGCAACAAATAGATTCCGGAGAGGGCTCCAAAATTAAGTACAAGAAATAGTGCGGAAATAACAGGATTTTTACGGGTTACCATCAAAACAGATGATGCTACCGCTATTAGTGCAAAAAATCCAAACAATCCCTGTTCCAAGGTCATCGAAAACTTCCTGATTTGGTAGTTTAAAACTCAAAATTAATCAAATTCAAATATAAGTTTTTAAGAGTACTTAATCAAAAAATTTAACGACAGGCGGGGAAAATTCAAAACATTTTTCGCCCCGTTTGAATTGCTTATATTTGCAGGTTAAATACTTTTAATTTTTTAAAACCGGAGTAACCTGAAAAATGCAAGGATTTGAGCTTTCCGCAAGAGAGAAAAGCATCCTTCGGCATATTGTGAATCAGTTCATTCTTACAGCTTCACCTGTAGGCAGCCGGAACATATCCAAAAGGTATGATATCGGATTGTCACCTGCCACTGTACGGAACATCATGGCTGATCTTGAAGATTCAGGCTATATAAATCATCCGCACACATCCGCAGGAAGAGTGCCCACAGACAAGGGCTACAGGCTTTATGTCGATTCGCTGATGGATGTCCCAAGTCTCGATGATACCACCCGTAATTCTATCACTTCAGAGATTAAGAAAAATCTTGTAAACAGTGAAGATATTTATAACATCGCATCAAAGATTCTCGGCAGAATTACAGACCAGCTTGCCTGTGTTATCTATCCAAAAATAGAAACCGGCGTTCTCAGTCGAATTCAACTCGTCTATCTCGCTTCAAACAAAATTCTTGTCGTCATCAGCATCGTTTCGGGGCTGGTGAAAACAATTACACTCGAACTGACGACGAATATCGAAGAGAAACAAATTGAGGATGTGCAGCGTCTGTTGAATGAAAAACTTGCCGGTTTAAGGCTAAAAGATATTAAAACCTCGCTGGCAGAAAGGTTGAAGGATTCCGAGATTCATGGAAATCCGATAATTTCGCTTCTATATGATTCTGCTGACAAGATATTTAATGATTTCAAGACAGATGATAAAGTCATGATTTCCGGCGCCAGAAATCTGCTGAAACATCCCGAGTTTGAAGATCCGATCAAATTTGAGAATATCGTCGAATTGATGGAAGAGAAGGATATAATTATCCACATTTTCGAAAACAGCTCAGGGATATTTCTTGAAAGAGCGAGTTCGATTAGTGGAGTAAATATCATGATAGGAAGGGAACTTCCATACAATCAGACCGAAGATTACAGTATTGTAATGAAAGAATATAAGGTCGGCGAAAATACCGGTGCAATGGGCATTATAGGTCCAAAACGAATGGATTATGCCAGAATAATCGCAATAGTTGATTTTACTGCCGGACTCCTGACTGAACTTCTTTCAGGGAACCAAAACAATATTTAAAATATTTATAAATGTTATTAAGTTTAATAAATCTCAAATTTTTAAACTTTATAAGGAGAAATTATCATGGCATTTGGAAAGAAAAAAGAAAATAAAGAAAAAATGAACCAGACAGAAAACCAGGAAAATGAAAATTTAGAGCCCCTGAATGAATCCGGCTCGACACAGGATAACGATTCAACGGGTTCCTTGACGGACGCAGGTATTATCAACGAACTCGTGGAGCAAATCAACAATCTGAATGCAGAGATCGAGAAGCAAAAAACCGAAATCGACAATTTGAGAGATATTCTTCAAAGAAGAGTCGCAGAAATTGACAATATCAAACGCCGTCACCGTGAAGAATCAGCCAAAACATGGTCAGATGCAGAGGGTAATCTCATTTCCGCGCTTCTGCCTGTCATTGATAACTTCGACCGCGCGGCAGAGTTTGCTCCAAAAACTGAAGACAAGGAGAAGGTAATACAGGGTTTCATTCTTATTCATGATTCTCTTGCAAAAATGCTTGAGCAAAAAGGATTGAAACAAATCCCTGCAAAAGGTCAGCCTTTCGACTATAACCTGCACAATGCAATAGGCAGATATGCCAACAGCGAAGTAGATCCCGATACTGTACTTGAAGTAGTTACCCCGGGTTACATGTATAAAGATACTATTCTGCGTCACAGCGATGTAATTATCAGTGAATTGCCGGAAACCCCTACAGATGACTCAACTAAATCAGAGGAAGAAGAAAAGTAAGATATGAGCAAAAGAGATTATTATGAGGTGCTTGGTGTTGCTAAGTCAGCTTCGAAGGATGAAATAAAGTCTTCCTACAGAAAAATTGCAATGCAATTTCACCCTGACAGGAATCCCGACAACAAAGAAGCAGAAGAAAAATTTAAAGAAGCAGCCGAAGCATATGAAGTTTTAAGTGATGATGAGAAAAGAGCGAAATACGACAGATTCGGCCACCAGGCTTTCGGAGCCGGTGGAGGTCAGCAGGGATTTACAGATATCAACGATATATTCTCCCATTTTTCGGATGTTTTCGGAGGTGGCGGTTCCATTTTCGATGACTTCTTCGGCGGAGGCAGAAGAGGTTCCGGAGGAGGAAAAAGAAGAAGTACCGGTACTCCCGGCAGTGATCTGAGAGTGACTTTAAAATTAAAACTTGAAGAAATTGCCACCGGCACTACAAAGACCATCAAAATCAATAAATTTGTAAAATGCGATTCCTGTACTGGAAGCGGATCTGAGGGTGGGGCCAGCAAAAAGACATGCCCTGCATGTAACGGTTCAGGTGAGATCAGAAATGTCTCGCGCTCGGTCTTCGGACAGTTCGTAAACATCCAACCCTGTGCCAACTGTAACGGCGAAGGGAGTGTAATCGACAAACCCTGCAAGAAATGCCACGGTGACGGTAGAACCAAAAGCGAAGTCACGGAAACCATCGAAGTGCCGGCTGGTGTCAGCGATGAGATGCAGTTAAGTCTCAGAGGAAGAGGAAATGCCGGTCTTAGAGGAGGACCGAACGGTGATCTGCTTGTCGGTTTTCAGGAGATTGAACACGAGCACTTCAAAAGAGACGGTTCGGATGTCATGTATCAACTCTTTATTAGTTTCCCGCAGGCTGTGTTTGGAGATGAAGTTGAAATTCCAACCCTTACAGGAAAAGTTAAACTTTCGGTTGAGGCGGGTACAAGCGCCGGCAAGATACTCAGGCTTGCAGGGAAAGGTCTGCCTAATGTGAATGACAGAAGCCATCGGAAAGGCGACCAGCTTGTTCAGGTAAATATTATTGTTCCGAAGAAAACGAACGCAAGAGAAAAAGAACTTCTTAAGGAATTACAGACACAGCCCAATATTTCGGGCTCAGAGGAAAAAAGCGGTTTCTTTAAGAAATTCGGATTGTAGATTTCACTTGAAAAATTTGATCGAGCGCCTTTCAATAAGGTCAGGATTAACTAAACTGGAGGTCTCAGCACTTCTGTTTGTCCTGGTCGCTATTGTAACCGGCGCTTTGATTCAAATTTTCAAACCTGATGCAAAAGCGGAAATTCCACCTCCCAAGGAAAAAACATCCGCTCAACTCCTAAAAGAACAGACTGAAAAAGTAGAGAAGGATAAACAAAAGAAAAGTGGGTCGAAGAGTTCAGCAAGTGAATCCATGAAAAAAGGAATCCCAAAAGACTCGTCGATTAATATAAATACAGCTTCTATAGACGATTTTGTGAGAATCACGGGAATCGGTGAGGAAATTGCTGCTAGTATTGTTGAATTTAGAGTAAATAATAATGGGTTCGACTCGGTTGACCAGTTACTCAAGGTCAAAGGTATCGGAAAGAAAACTCTTGAGAAAATTAAACGCTACCTGACGCTTTGATATGGAACAAGTAAAAAAGTTTTACAAGGATTATCAGTCGTTCATCAATCCGGGATTAATCATCATCCTTGGACTTTTTCTGTTAAAGGTTGCTTATTTCGATCCGCTTCATCTGACACAACTTGAAGAAAGCAACAAAAAGGAAGCCCGCAACCGGCTTCATAATCTAAGGACTGCACAAAGAGCTTATGTGGAAAAATACGGACATTTTTCCGGTAACATTGACGTACTGATCAACTTTGTGAAGACTGCCGAGGCAGGAATAGTTTTGGGGAGTATAAAAGGACTCGATTCTTCACTGTTCAGTTTCAGGACCGATGAAGAGGGGGTATTGAGAGCGGACAGCTTAAAATACTCAACAAAGGTTCATCAACCGTTTACAATATTACTCGATTCTGTGAAAGTAATCGATTCAGTTTTTTCAGAAAAAGGGAAATTCATCAGAGTGGACACTTCAATTACCCGGGGAACAAGATTCAAAATAGTTGATCCGTCAGGATATGGAAGTATCGGAAATCTCTATTTTGATGCACTTAAATATTCAGCTTCATGGGAATAGTATGAACCGGATCCTGCTCGAGATAAAATTTGACTCAATTTCAATTAAAAATGTGAACCCTAAGGAAGAGTCAGTTGATAAAATACCCCTGAATTACTCGATTCTCGAAGGTTCAACCATCAAGAGTATCAACCCTGAAAATGCGGCAAGGCTGAAAGACGATCTCCTTTACTCGATTGGTAAAGCGAATCTAATGGATTCCACGGTTTATCTTATTTTTCCGCAGGCAATGTTTCATACCTTCTCACTACCGGCTAAGCAAGGACTTTCGCGCCTGCAGCAGTACAACGAGTATAAATTCGAAACTAAACTGATTTTCCCCTATCTCACAGATGATTCTTTTTCGCTCGATGTCCAAAGACTCGACTCCCCCGGGTTCAGTTCACCTGATTATGAGTTGATTACCCTGATCGACAATTCCATTCTCACTTTTGCAGCAGAGATTAAAAACCATCTCAAAGCTCCAAAAACAAAGGTCACCATTCCTTTTCTCTCTCTGAGAAATTTTATAAAGAGATACTTCCCCGAAGAGCAATCATCGGTTTTGCTCCATCTCTCCGGGAGCAGCATCATCCTTTCGGCAATAAAAGGAAGGGCGATTACTTCGGTTTATTCCACTAATTTTATTGATGTCCCATCGGTACCTGATATCATCGATTCATTTTTGCTGAACAATTCGGCAGGAAGAATCGACAAGGATACACTCCATGCTGTTTATTTCAGCCTCGAGGATTACATGATCGGATTGACTTCTCTCGTGGAAAAGTGGATGAATGTAAAAACCAAGGACAGCTTTTCCGGTTTTCCACTTGGCAAAGTGAGCAAGATTCCGCCTGACCTTATGCAAGAGATCAGAAATGAGGCTTAGAATAATCTCAGGTGAATTTGGCGGAAGATTCATCAAAACTCCTGATTCCAAATATACAAGACCCACTACAGACAAAGTAAAACAGTCGGTTTTTAACTATTTAGCCAATTTTTACGATTTTGACGGAGCGGTTGTAGCTGATATCTATTCAGGGTCGGGATCACTTGGATTTGAAATGCTGAGCCGGGGTGCTAAAGAAGTTCATTTTGTCGAAAAGAATTACCCGGTGGTAAAGGTTCTTTCAGAAAATATCGCTTCTCTCGGAGTGGAAAAATCGACCAGCATACATAAAATGAGTGCAGTTTCTTTCACGGCAACAACAACACTAAAATTTGATGTTATCATTGCTGACCCGCCGTTTTATGAATTCGACATCCATCAGGTGGTGAAGAATATTATCAACCGGGGATTAGTAAATGAAGGGGGGCTTTTTCTTCTTGAAAGATCGAACCAGACTCTCGAAAAAGATACGGCAGCATTTGGCATAGAGCCCTTTAAACGAATTGGAGATACCTGTCTCTTCAGTTTTTGAATATAAAAAAAAAGATAACCGGTTTTAGCGGGTTAAATTGAACTCAACCAGTTATTAATGATTTGTTGCCCCTCAACAGTTTCGATCGAATCAGGATGAAACTGCACACCCTCAACCGGTAATGTTTTGTGCCTCAAACCCATAATTTCACCATCAGGTGTCCTGGAAGAAACAATAAGGACTGAATTTTCATCTGGTTCAGACACTGCAAGCGAGTGGTAACGCATTCCTTTAAATTTTGCAGGAATTCCTTTGTATACTCCCTCACCATCGTGATTGATATAAAAAGCTTTCCCGTGACATAATTCCCTGGCAGGCACCACATTCAATCCAAATGTCTCCCCTATCGCCTGATGTCCAAGACATACTCCGAGAACAGGCAGCACATCTTTACATTGTGAAAATATTTTCAACAGATTCCCGGCGTCACTTGGTGAACCGGGTCCCGGAGAGAGAACAACCCCCTGATAGTCAGTAAGTTCGATCTTTTCCCAGTCCCGGTCATCGTTGTTTACCACGGTCACCTTCGCGTTTCCCTGCCGGAGGAGAGCAACAAGATTCCATGTGAATGAATCGTAATTGTCTATAACAAGAACTTTTCTACTTGAAAGGCTCATTCAGATACGATTTGGCTAATTTGTGGGAACCATTATATTCGTCCAACTTCAAAATTTCATTGTAGCATTTTATTGCATCTTCCCGTTCACCTGTTTTGTCATGCATCATGCCCTGATACAGCAGTGCATTTACGAAGTAGCCGGAAGCTTCTTTTTTCTCTATCTTGCGGGAAAGTTCCACCGATTCTTTGAAGTAAATCCTGGAAGAATCCCACTGACTGATTGCTTTGTAGTAAAACCCCAGATAGTATGTGGTTTCGCGTCTCAACTTGGTAGTGTAACCAAATTTTCCGTCTTTGCAACCCTCGTAGAGTTTTGTGTAAATATCCTTTATCAGAGGATAATCACCGCGCATTACAGCAGCTCTTCCTCTCCATTTCAAAAAAACAGGATTTTCAGGGAACTGGTCAGTAAGCATTTTTGCATATTTTTCGGAAGATGGCGCGTCCTTCTCAAATTCCTGGTAAAGTGTCATCAGAAAGTATTGTGCCTCATATTTTGCATATCGACCTCTTTCGGCAACCCGCTGAAGGTCTTTTATTCCCTGTTGCTTGTCACCCGACGGGAAAAAAATCAGGAGGGGTTTTACTGCAGGATACTCATCGGGAATTACCGAGATGTAGTAGGAGTAAATACCTGTACCGAGGAGAACATCTGCATTCTTGGGTTGCAGTTTTAAGACCTTATTAACAATCGGAAGCGCTTCTCTTCCATCATCGGCGGCTTTCAACCAGCTTTCACGCAAAGCCCTGAGTCTTCCTCTGTAGCCAATGGCTCCTGCTTTGAAGAAGAGGGCATCGATGTTATCGGGGTCTTTGTCCAGAATTTCCTCGCAAACAAAGATGATGTCGTCAAGTTTTTTATAAAAAAGATCGTCCTTCGATTCATCATCCAGATCGACCAGAATCTTCCACCAGTCTATCATCGAAAGATAGAAAAGTCCCGCCGGTGATTTTGGATTCTCACGCAAGAGTGATCTGAATTTTGTCTCTGCAGCAGCGAAATTGAAGGAATACACATCTTTTATCCCTTCATCTACAATGTTATTGTTGGATTGCGGATGAATTTGTTGGGAGATTAGTATAAAAAACAGGGGTAGAATGAGATATTTTTTCATTAGTCAACTTATTTTTAATTCGTTATCAAATTATACTAACAGATTCCGAAAGAAGTTTCATAAATTTTTGGTTCCTTATTTCAAGCCCGCCTTTAATGCTACAGCGTACACTCTAAAGAAAAAGGCTGCTTCAAAAGAAACAGCCTTCAATCTGCATTTTCAAGCGAAATAATTACGCAAGCTTCTCAGCAAGATAACCGGAAAGCTTGGAGGCATCTACACGAATTTGCTCCATACTGTCTCTTTCACGAACCGTTACACTGTTATCTTCAAGGGTCTGGGTATCTACAGTGATAGCATAAGGAGTTCCGATTTCGTCCATTCTTCTGTATCTCCTTCCGATAGCTGCCTTGTCGTCATAGAATATTTTGTACTTTGATCTGAGATCCGCCTCAATTTTTTTGGCGAATTCGGGCATTCCATCTTTGTTTACCAGAGGAAGTATCGCTGCCTTGACCGGAGCAAGTCTTGGATGGAGGTGCAATACCGTTCTGATGTCACCGCCAAGATCCTGTTCTTCATAAGCATCAATTAAAAACGCCATGAACGACCTGCTTGCACCGGCTGAAGTCTCGATAATATACGGGAGGAATCTTTCCTTTGAATCTTCATCATAAAATCTGAGACCCTTTTTGGAATACTGTTCATGTCTGCCCAGATCAAAATCTGTACGGTTATGAATTCCTTCAATCTCTCCCCAGCCGAACGGGAACTGATACTCTATATCGGTCGCTTCTTTTGCGTAGTGAGCAAGTTTGTTGGCAGGATGGTCATGATATCTCAAATTCTCAGGTTTCATTCCAAGACTCTTAAACCAGTTGAGTCTTAGTTCTTTCCAGTAATCGTAATATTTTTTGTCTTCGTCCGGCTTTACAAAATACTGCATTTCCATCTGCTCAAACTCACGGGTTCTGAAGAGGAAATATCTGGTATTGATTTCATTTCTGAAAGCTTTCCCGATTTGAGCAATACCGAACGGTACTTTCTGACGGGAGGCATTCTGTACATTCAGAAAATTCACAAAGATTCCCTGAGCTGTTTCCGGTCGAAGATAGATTGCCGAGCCTGTCTCTTCCACTGGACCTAAAAATGTCTTGAACATAAGATTAAACTTACGGGCAGATGTGAAAGAACCCTTGTTACCGCAAGTCGGACAATTTAATTCCTCGATCAGTTTCGGAGCAAGTTCAGTTTCGAAAAGATCAACAATAAAATCGTTCACTTCCTCTGATTTGGATTCAACTGATTTTAACGAATCTTCTAATTTTGACTTCAGGTCACCCTCTTTGGCGACTGCAAGTAATGTTTCGAGAAGTTTCGACTTCTTTTTTACGGCAATCTGATCAATAAGATAATCCACTCTGAAACGGGCTTTACATGATTTACAATCGATCATCGGGTCTGTGAAATTTTCAACATGTCCTGATGCAACCCACACTTCGGGAGACATAAGAATGGAAGCATCAAGTCCTTCAACATCTTCTCTGTATGTCATGAACTTCCACCACTCGTCTTTCAGATTACGCAGCATCTCACTTCCCAATGGGCCGTAATCATAACATCCGTTCAAACCGCCATATATTTCACTGGACTGGTAAACAAATCCTTTTCGCTTCGCCAAGGAAATTATTTTTTCCAAAACATCGCTCTTGGTCTTCATCAATTCTCGTTCTCCGGAATTATATTTTTTAAAAAATTCAGTCTTTAAATATAACCATATCATTGCAGTTGATACCGATATTATTATTCGGATTAGCCCCTTCTTTTTACTATTTTTGTAAGATTTCCTTTAATATTTTATAAAACAATGCGAAGAACCATTTGGATCTGAAACTATTCGACCTGCTTGACGATTATTATTTTCTCCTTGACATGGAAGGAAAGATTATTTCCGCAAGCAGACAGATTTACGACAAACTTGGATATTCCCGTGATTCACTGAAAGAAATTGATTCAATACTTAGTCCTGAATCGATTCTAAAATTTGAACACTCTCTTATCAAGTGCGTTAACTCAAAGTCGAGGATCACTTTCGACTGCAGAATCAAGGATGTCGAAAGCAGGTCTTACTATGACTGCTCCGCGTTGTTCAATTGTGTCGAGGGGAACAAGGTTTTTCTGCAAATAAAGGATACTACTCTTTTCAGGAAGAACAAAACAGATCTCATCAGATTTAAATACATTGCTGATCATACCATGAATCCGCTTCAAATCACAGACCTGACCGGAAGAATGATCTATGTGAATCCGGCATTTTCTGCAGAAAGCGGTTTCGATCAGAGAGAACTTATCGGGTTCAACCCCAGAATCTTTGGCAGTGGCAAGCATTCACAAATGCATTGGGAGAATATGTGGAAGACCATTTCATCCGGTTCAACATGGATTGGTGAAGTGGAGAACAAAAGGAAAAATGGTGAAACATTTTATTCTCAGTTGCAAATCACCCCTATGCACGATGAAGACGGAAATCTGATTGGCTATTTTGGTATCCACCGTGATCTGGCAGACAAACGGAACCTGGAGAAGCAGCTTATTCATACTCAGAAAATGGAAAGTATTGGAACTCTTGCAGCAGGAGTGGCACATGAAGTAGGAAATCCCCTCGCTTCCATCTCCGCTTTGGCACAAATAATACAACGATCCACCGAAGATGAATTTATTAAAGAGAAACTTGAGCTTATAAAAAAACAGATCAACAGGATCTCAAAAATTATCAGAGACCTTGTCGATTTCTCGAGGCCCAGCAATTACGAACTCAGATCAACTGATATCGGGCAAAATTTGAAAGAAGCTATTGAAATTGTTATGGTTGGCAAAAAAGCCAAGGATATCAACTTTAAATTCAATCAGCAGGAAGGACACATTATCCCCTTGGTGTCTGATCAGATCCAACAGGTTTTTGTGAATATTCTTATTAATTCTGTCGATGCAATCCTCGAAATGAAAGAAAAATTTCCGGATCACCGTGGTGAGATTTCAGCAGAAACTTATGTTGAGGGTAGCTATCTCATAGTAGAACTTGCTGATAATGGTGTCGGTATCCCTGCAGACAAGCATGCAAAAATTTTCGAGCCCTTTTATACCACAAAAGCAGTCGGAAAGGGAACGGGTTTGGGATTGTGGGTGAGTTACGGCATTGTCAAAAGTTTTCAAGGGGATATTAAAATTTCAAGTAAACCCGGGAGGGGGACATCTTTCAAGATATCGCTCCCCTTAAACCCGATTTATTAAGCTTACGGAGTGTAAATGTCAAAGAAGATACTCGTTGTAGATGATGAAGACATTATAAGGGAGTCGATCTCTTTTATCCTTCAGAAAGAAGGTTATCAGGTCGATTCCGCTGAAAACGGAGCAATAGCTTACGATATGGTGCAGCAAACAGAATATGACCTTGTAATTTCGGATATCGAAATGCCGGAAATGAAAGGGATTGAGCTGCTCGAAAAGATTGTTCGTCTCAATCTTCATACTTCAGTTATAATGATTACAGCATACGGATCTCTCGAAACCGCCATTAGAGCACTTCGTGCAGGCGCCGGCGACTATCTCCTGAAGCCTCTCGATTTTGATGAATTAACTGTAAAGGTCTCCAGGATCTTTCAGCTTAAGGAACTGATTAGTGAAAATCAGATTTTGAAACATGAACTGCATCGCCAGTATGATTTTTCAAATATAATCGGTAAAAGCAAGAAGATGCAAAACATCTTCAAAATGATCAGAGCTGTGTCAGAGACTGACTCGACCGTCCTTATTACAGGAAACAGCGGTACAGGGAAAGAACTTGTTGCCAAAGCCATCCACTTCAACAGCAAAAGGAAAAATAAACCCTTTATTGCAGTTAATTGTGGTGCCATATCTGAGACTCTGATTGAGAGCGAGCTTTTTGGACACAAAAAAGGATCTTTCACCGGTGCCACTTACGACAAGGAAGGTTTTATAAAGGCAGCCGATGAGGGTACGCTCTTCCTCGATGAAGTTAGTGAGATGCCGCTTAATCTTCAGGTAAAACTTTTAAGAGTCTTGCAGGAAAGAGAATTTATTCCTGTGGGCAACACTTCCCCGGTTAAAATTAATGTAAGATTTGTAGCCTCCACAAACAGAAACCTCGCCGAAGAGATAGAAAAAGGCAGATTTAGGGAAGACCTGTTTTACCGTCTGAATGTAATTGAGATAAGGCTCCCGTCTCTCACCGAGCGAAAAGATGATATCCCTGTATTGGCGGATCATTTCCTTAACATTTACCGGCGTCAGATGAACAAAAGCATAAAAGGATTTGATTACTCTGCTGTCAGAGCACTGATTAATCACGATTGGAAGGGTGAAGTAAGAGAGCTGGAAAATGTTATTGAGCGCGCTGTTATTTTTGCTGAATCCGATTATATTACAGTGAACGATCTCCCGGAAATCATCAAAATTCAAAGGGAGTTCACTTCCTCTTCTTCCTATATTTCACTTGATGAATTCATGCGAAAAGTTGAAAGGGATTTCCTGGTAAGAATTCTCGAGGAACATGATTATGACAAGGAATTGGTTGCAAAAGCGCTAAATCTGGGACTTTCGACCCTCTACAGAAAAATTAAATATCTTGACATTGAAGTATGAAAAAACTTTTGTAATTTAAATCAAACTTTCTTTAATAATTTTTAATTAACTTTGACATTCATAAATTCGTCAGGTTCGAATGTTAATCAGGTTATGGGGTGTTCGGGGATCTGTACCGACACCACCAACTACAGCTCAATACCGGGATAAGCTTAGGCAAGTCCTTAAACTTTCCGCAGGTCGAAGTTTTGAATCAGACTCCGATGCAGATGCATTTATCGAGAGTCTTGATGATTCATTAAAGTACCTCCTGGGCGGAAATACGACCTGCATTGAAGTCGTCGCCAACGACACCCGTCTCATTTTTGATATGGGTTCAGGAATTCGTGAACTCGGGAATCACCTGCTTAAATCTGCAGATCCTCTTAACGAGATGCACATCTTTATCAGTCACACTCACTGGGATCACATTCAGGGCTGGCCTTTCTTCAAACCGGCATACATGCCAAAATATAAAATGAACTTTTACAGCCCTCATGGCAATTTTGAGCAAAGATTGACCGAACAACAGGAATTTAAGTTTTTCCCTGTTTCTCTCAACTTTATGGCTTCAAAAAAGGAATACAAAGAGTTTCCACCCGAAACTTCACTTGAGATTAACGGTATTAAAATCAAGAATCTTGAACTTCACCACCCGGGCAAATCATACGGTTACAGAGTCGAGTATCAGGGTAAAGTATTTGTTTTTGCTTCTGATTCCGAGTACAACAATTTTACTACTCAAAAATTTCAAAAGTTTATCGACTTCTTTGGTAAGGCTGATATTATAGTCTTCGATGCACAATATTCGTTTGATCAGGAGATGCAAAGAGTGGACTGGGGACATTCTTCTGCTTTTGTGGGAGTGGATTTGGCGATGCAGGCTGAAGCCAAGACGCTCATCCTATTCCATCACGAACCCGATAACGACGATTTTGAGATTTACAGCCTGTTCAGTAAATCTGTCCAGTACAAAAATGACAACTACCCCGGACACGATCTTGAGATTTTCCTCGCAAGAGAAGGTCAGGTGTTCGAGATTTAGTCTCAACTTTATTTAAAACATAAAAGGCTGTCTTAAGAGACAGCCTTTTTATTTTTAAAGAACAGGGTTCCTTAGTAGTTGATTCTAATCATCGGTGAGAAGACCACATAAGATCCGTCTCTGTATGTCGGTAGAGGATCGCTGCCAATTACAACACCGCTATAATACTTGAATTCAAAACCGAAAGAGTTACTAATAAGGAATGACAGGTTGAACCCATAATACAGGTTGCTCTCCGTTACATTATAGTAAACAGTCGGTTTGAATGTATACGCGAACAAGGCATCCTCTTTAGTGAACAAACCCGCAGCCTGTACATAAAACTTCGACTTGCTTCCCGTCATCGGAAGTTCAGTCAACTGCGGTTTTGAAGGATCAAGATTGTAGTCCTGCACTTCATAAATACCCAGTCCAAGATTGGCTCCCAGATATCCGAATGTTTCAAGGTCAACAAAATTCTTCCTCTCCATACCAAAATTCAAATAATTTCTAATCGAACTGATATTGGAGTTCACACTCACATGTTTAATCTGACCTGGTTCAAATGTACTTAGAGCAAGTGATGCTTCAAGATTCAGGTCGTAATCCCTCCAGTATTCGGAGGCAT
The DNA here is from genome assembly GCA_017302895.1 of Ignavibacteria bacterium. Classification (NCBI taxonomy): domain Bacteria; kingdom Pseudomonadati; phylum Ignavibacteriota; class Ignavibacteria; species Ignavibacteria bacterium. The sequence continues at coordinate 59,221 of JAFLBV010000003.1, forward strand.
AACGAAGGAAATTACCTTTCAGATTCATATAGATATTCTGACCGGTCATGAAATGCCGTTTACCGTGAGGAACCAGTTTGTCAACAAAAGGTTGTGAAACCGGTATTCCCATTCCGATGTCGAAAGTAAATACATCGTTGGGACGGTTATTCAGAATCCTGTCTATGTAGGTTACTCTCAAACCGGCATTATATGTCGGTGAAAACCACCCCGGCATGATCATCTTGTCATAACCCCAACGACCAAATGCAGAGATCAGATATTTGTTCTTGTCATTCGTAGTGAAGTTGTAGAAAGTCAGATGGGGTTCAATTAAACTAAAAAATATGTCGAACTTGTAGGAAAGTTTCTCATCGTAATATGTCTTCGAGACATCGTTAAATGCGTATCTCTGAGATTTCAACAATGTATAATTTTCCGGACCGACTATATCCTGAATTCTGACAAAATCCTCGACCGGATCAAAAAAGAAATCGAGCGAGTCGGGATTCTTGCTTACCTTGCTCTCTGAATAAAATCTAAACAGATCTATTTCATCGTCATAGTAGCGTTTACGAAGATCAATGAAAACCTCTCCTTTATAGATATCCTTTACTTTTTCACGAACAAAATCAAGCGAAGGTTTTCTGCCGTCAATTCTCAATCCGTTGCTGACCAGAAATTTATTGAATACTGCTCTGACCAAAACAGGATCGGTAACAATCCACTTCTCGCGCAAATCATCAAAAGCAGCCGTGTTCAGTTCAAGATTTCTGTAAATTTTTGTCAGTTTCTCCATTTTGGCGTCAAGAGGTGCCGGCGTATTCTGACTGTCTTGAGCAAATGAAGAGAAATTCAGACAGAGTATCAATCCGATAACTGATATATACCTGATTTTAGAAACCATATCTGTACCTCAACTGAATAAATGTCTGCGAACTTTTGCTTTCCCATATTTCAGGCTCTCTAAACATTGCTGAAGAGACATTTGTCATCTCAACACGGAAATTGTGGTCACCACCAAACTCAAGCAGTTTGAGCCAGATTTTTGATGTCAAGTGATTATCGAAAAATCTGAAATCAGTGCCAAGGAACTCCACATCATTTGGAACGAAGTTAACAGAGAGCGCAACTACAGGCTGGATAACATCTTTCAATTTGGCGCGGGCAGTAGTAGCTCCTGAATAATCAGCTTCAATTACATCGAAGCCACCAACTCCAAGATCCATTTTATACCTTATTGCTCTTTTCTCTGAATTGTTCCAGAAGAATGACATGGTCGATTCCCACTGGGTGAAAGTGAAATAAGCTTTAGAACCGACTCTATAAGAAGGATTCTCAAGGTTTTCAGGTCCATAGGCAAAATAGGCATTGAAAAACGGCAGGCTGAAAGATCCGGTAGTCTTCACATCCACAATAAATCCATTCCCAACATTAAGAGATATCGGGTCGCCCATCACAAACGGAAGATTTCCCAAAAATGAATTCATGTCTATATGAAATCTCCCCATCAGTTTTGCATCAATCAGCATGTCAGTGAGCGGATTAGCTATAGATCCTGATATACTGAACAATGCCCGAACTCCACCCGTAACTGATTGCCCTTTCCATGGAATAACATTTACCACCGGAGTGTGGGTGTTGAATTCAACACTCACGAAGCCAAATCCGTAATCCATGACAGGGTGGAAAAAGCTGAGAGACGACAAGGAACCATCAATTTGGAAGGGTGCCCCTGTTGGTGCAGTGGTCTGACTTCCCCTCCCCCGACCGGAAGTCTTGGGAGCGATGGCTTTTGGATACTTGTGCAGACTGTTGGTAAGCTGATAAGCAATGAAATCCAAATTTCCGTCCGAGGAGATGCCGCGGGTTATTTTCTCTTTCTCTTTTTTGTCGATCTTCGATAGAGATGAAGCATCCGTTGTCAAGAGTTCACGATTCAGAAAGGTAAGTAATTGCGTGTACGCCTGGTCTTTGGTAAAATAGAGTTCCATAAAATCTTTGAACTTTACTACCATATTACTGTCTGCACCTCCGGCAACATTACTTCCAAAAATGTTGGAACTGTCGGCTGCACCTCCGGCACCTATCTCAAGCAGATATAGCAAAATAATCGTATCATTTTCCAGATCCGGTTTTTTGAATACCAGTGAGTAGTTAATGTTGCCATTACTGTTGAAGCGAAAAACCCCTCGTCCGTCAGTAAGTGGAATTGCAGGCAATAAATTCGACATTGTTGCATCAGGAGTAAAATTATATGTGTAGATATCGAGATATGTTTTATCTACCTGTAACTTCCTCTCGATTATCCTGTACATTTCATCTGTGGTTTGAGCCATCAAATTACATGTAAAGAGAAATAAAACAGTAAATGCAATTCTCGTCATTTTGTGTCTGTCTTTAAATTAGAAAGGTTCCCCCGGCGATTAGTTACCGGGGGATAGTAATTAGTAGTTAATTCTCAGAATTGGTGAAAATACAACATATGTGTCGTATCTGTATGGGAATTTGGTTTTATTAACGCTAAATGAGCTGAATATCTGAACATCCAGACCGAAATTACCACTTACCATACCCATAGCCTTTAATCCAACAAATCCATATCCATCAGTTGCATAACCTCCAACCAAATTGATGGAATGCTGGATGAGTCCTGCTGATTTTCTGACACCAACTTCGGCAGATAAAATATGATTAAATTTCTGCATAAAGCTTTTTCTTCCCTTTTCCAGATCAATAATCTCTGCCTGAGCGGGGTCGAGACGCAGCTTGTTAATGTCGGAGGATGAAAGAACAAGACCGACTTCAAGATCACCAAAGTCAAACACATTCATAAGATTTCTTTTTCTGAGCTCCCAGTTCAAAATGAACTTGTTGGAAAAGAAATCCTGAACTGTTGTGAATTTGCCAAAATCAGCCTTCTTGTTATCATTTATTGTAACTTTACCTTCAACTGAGAAGAGTACATCTTTCATGAAGTCGGAATCAATAAATGTAAAAGGATAGCCTTCAAGTTTGGCATATACAGACTGACCTGCAACCCAGAGTCTTGAGACTTTTCCGTCATCTTTATAAGGTCTGTTAGATGGTATGCCTGCACCAATTGATAGTCTGTATGTGAATTTCTCAGGATCATTGCTTAGACTCTTGAAGTATGTAAGTCTAGATCCAACGAAATATTCATTCAGATACCACCCGGGCCAGAAAGCTTTATCACTTCCCCATTGCCCAAACAAGGAAAGAAGGTATTTATTGCTTCCCTCTGATGTTGTACCCCAGTACATCACTTCAGGGCGAAGCAGGTTAAGGTTTACATCAAAGTTATAACCCATTTTGGTGTAGGTCTGTTGCTTTGTTGTCTCTTTGTAAAAATAAGTCAGCTCTTTGATTTTGTCGTAAGACTTATCCCCGACAATCTCTTTCAACAGAAAACCGTCATGAACGATATCAAAAAGAGGTTGAGGATTTTCTTTCCCGATCTCACCAGAAGGGTAAAATGCGAAGAACTCGAGTTCGTCATCATAGTACCGTTTTCTTACTTCAATTGTGACATCGCCTTCCTGAACCTGTTTAACTCTTTCTTTGATGATATCAGGTTTCACAGTTCTTCCGTTCAAACGAAGGGCATTTCTTACCACAAACCTGTTGAAAATCTCACGAATAAAAGTGGGATCATCGATCATCCATTTTTGTTTGAGATCATCAAAAGCAAGGGTGTTATACTCCAAACTTTGATACAGGTTCTTGAGTTTTTCTACCTCGGGGTCACCGGCTGTCTGCGCCTTTATGTATGGCACAAACATCAGGAACGCCGTTACTATAAATAATGTCTTTTTCATAATTCCATCCATCTCTTAAAATGATTAGAAACCATATCTGTATCTAATTTGGAAGAAAACACTTCCTTCGTTTTCCCATTCACGGATGGTTCTTCCGATTGGATTCGAGAAAACAGTTCCTGCAAATCTGAATACATGACCGCCGTCAAGTTCGAGCAGCTTTAGCCAGCCCTCTGCTTTTACGACAGAATCAAATACTCTTAGCTTCACACCAAAAATATCATTCTGTTCCGGTGCAAAGGTGTAGTGAAGTGTAACAACGGGTGAAATTAGATTGTCAACCACCTCGGTCTTTGTTGCAGTTGTTCTGCCTCCAGGGTAGTAAGCTCTTAACATATCAAAATAGCCCAATCCGACATCAATTCTGAATCTGGAGCTAAGTTTGTCACTCGTATTCCAGTAGAAGGAGAATGAACCCTCTGCCTGTGTAAATGAGAAGTATGCATACTTCTGATTTGCTACAAGTTTATCCTTGAATGTCACATAAGGATTTGAATATCCCCTGCCACCAATCGCGACATATGCGTTCATGAAGGGAAGACCAAAAGGTCTCGTAACATGAAGGTCAATTGCAGCGGATGTACCGACATGGAAGTTGGATGTTGCATTTAGAGCGAAAGGCAGATTGTTTACAATCTCATTTGTCTTTATTCTGATTCTTCCGAGAAATCTTGCATCAAGAACCATTCCTGCATTAGGGTTTTTTGTGTCCTTGGAAAGATTAAAGAGTGTTCTAAATCCAAAACCAAGGGTGTTGTTCCCAAATGGCAGAGCATGTAACACAGGTTCTTCCATGGTAATCTCAATCCCGGCAGCACCTATGGAAAAATCCATTGCCTTGTGCGAAAATGAGAGAGAACTGAATCCTGCATCAATTCTAAAATCTGAAGATGTCGAAACTTCCGCACCCGAACCGGATTGTCCTCTTCCTTTTTTAGTGGAAGACTTTTGTGCAACCTTGGGATACCAGTGCAACGAATTTGCACGCATGTAGTTCAGAAAGTCCGTGTTGTCTCTTGAGGTGATACCCAAAGATGTGTTTATGGCATCATCAGGAAGGATACCGAGAAGTGTGCCGTATTTATACTCCGGATCCACTTTCTGCATTCTGTCAATATATTCGACAAGTTTCGAATATTTTCCATATTCACTTCCGAGCATGGAGTTGACATCCTTGAATGCTATAACCATTGATTCTGTTGGTCCACCGGCTTGATTTGCACCGAAGATGTTTGCTGAGTCTCCGGCTCCTGCGGCTATGATCTCACTTATATAAAGGAGAACGGTCGAATCCATTCCAATTGCATTGGTAAGAAAAACGACTCTGTAGGTATAATTGTCATTCGCCTTAAATATAAATGGGTCCTTGCCATCAACTCTCTGTACCGGATTCATGCTTTGGAGCAATTTCTCGGTACCGGCAAGATCAACGAAGTTGAGGTTAAGATATTTTTTATCTTTTCTCAACTTAAGATCGATATTACGGATGTAGTCATCTGCCTCCTGCGCCATGAGGGGCTGGAGAAGAAAACCTGCAACCATAATCAGTGTAAGTAATCGTTTCATTGTATTGTCTTTTTTATTTATAAATCCTTTGTTGAGCTCTACTTTATCACATTCGCACGGTATTTCTTAACCACTTTTTCACCGAACTGGGTTGTAAACTGAATCGTTAATTTGATATCCTGATCCGATCCAATTGCCATTGCATCGAGGAATGCCGGATTAACGACTATTTCCACAACGGGGAACAAACCTTTTTTGGTCTGAGAAACACTCTGAATAAAGTTATCAGGTTCAGCTGTCACTCTTAACTGATTAAACTTCGGAGCGGCGAATACAAATCCATTGGCTGTATTACCAAAATAACCAAACAGAAATTGTCTTGACGCCTGATTGTCGACACTGATATACCATGGGGCGGCATTCTCAGCTTCTTTTTCGGAAAGTGTAGCCCAACCACTGAAATCTCCCAACCCGGGTTTTTGAATCATTATATCCCATGAGGCAACCTGTGGCTTTCCTGTAGCAGGGTCATTGTAAGTCATCAGTTTGTCATTGTAAAATCCCTGAACTTTAATGCTTTTTCCAACATTTTGAGCATCGTTCAGAATTTCACTGAGGTTTATAAATGATCCTTTACCTTCCTTCAGTGTGCTGACACCGTCGGATATCTTATAGGAATATTTTTCCTGATCGGTATATTCTTTTACGGCAAAACTAAAAGCAGGATTTTCACTGAAAAAATAGCTGTTTCTAACTGCTACGGGCGCAGCCAAAGACGGAATTTTTACATCAATCATGTAATATTTATCCGCAACAAGGGCTTTATTTGCTTCACCGGTCACATTTATCGACATTTTTAGATAATAGATACCGGGTTCTTCAAATAACGGTTCAAAGTAAGTTTGAACTGTTACACCTCTACCTTGTTGTTGGGTTACCTTTGAAACAACTTCATCCGAAGATGGTTTCTGAAATTTTTGGCTGTCAGTCAGTTTTAAGATACTCGATCCGGATGAATTGAGGATCTCTGCTGAAAGTGAGTTGACCTTGGTGATGGCAGAGAGTACCAGAGGAATCTCCGGTACTCTTACCTTCTGTAAAGTCACTACTTCAAGCGTATCATCTATCTTAAATCCTTGTGAAAAACCAATTGTCGATAACAAAAAGATAAAGATTGTTGCTTTTAGTAATGTTCTGTTCATCGTGTTTCCTAATATTAATCTATAGATGGACCCACATTGATCACATCACCCTTCTTGGGTTGCTGTGCCGGGGGTTCAGTCTTAACCTTGATCTTGATTTTGACAGGTTTTGTTGTGACTTCCTGACCTTCCTTGAACCCACTCGCTTTTTTCAACTCTTCGAGAAGAAACGCCGGCAGATATGTTGGAAGCTGTCTTTTAACCTTCAAATAAGCTGTGAATTCATACTCACCTATCGAGGTCACTTTCAGGATCTCAATAGTCGCATTTCCATTCACATCCTTGACGATTGAGTAGGGTCCTGCGGGTGAGGCAGAAGTAAGTTCCGAAGGGAATGCACCACTTCCCGGTGACTTTCCTCCATCCGATTTAACCACATATACTGACGATTTTTTCTCTTCGTCAGATACAAGGCCTGTTGCACTGATCGGAATTTTAACCGAGTCTGTACCGATTTGCCACTCACTGTATGGAATTGGAGCTGTCAATTCGATGTCTCTCTTGTACTGGTCAGCAATACTTGAAATCATCTTTATTTTAATCTGCTCTTCTTTTTCCATCAGCTCGTCGCGCTCGGTGATTACAATCAACAATTCCGTAATCAGTACGATATACATTATAAAGTACACTTGGCTCTTTTTCATTTCAATCTCCTTTTAGATTTTTAGTGAGCGATCAGGAAATTTTTGTTTTCAAGTCTGAAAGAGCCTGTAATGACTGCTGTTGAATAACTGTGATCTTTTTGTTCAATGCATTGTATTGATCAATGACGCTGTTTACAACCTTAATCTGATCATCTGCAACTCTCTGCAGTTGTTCGAGCTCTGCTCTGAGATCGGCTGAAAGATTTTTTGGAACGGAAATAACATGATTAAAACCGGCAGGTTCGGCTTCTTTTGGTTTCTCCGCATCTTCATGTGAAATGTGTCCATATTCTTCAGGAGTGAAGAATGTGACTGCTGCAAGAATCATAAGAAGGAAGAACTCCAGGAAGAGAGCCATCATTACCCAGTTAGGGTCGATTTTCTTGAGTTCATGATCTAATAAGAATTTTGGAACAACAGCCAGGGTACCGGCGAGCTCACCCAAACCTCTTAGACCAACAATAATGATGAGGACTGCTGCACCCATATATACAATACCTTGTATATTGTTTGCGTATTTGGCTACTACAGTGTAGACCATGAAACGGCCGAAAGCTGTCTTTGGTTGTTCGTGCACTACTTTTCCATGTGCCATATTAACTCCTGTGAATGATGGTGATGATGATATCGATTAATTAGTATTTTAAATACTTTGAGATGATTCCAAATATCCTGACTACATATTAAGCAGAATCAGGAAGATTTGCAACTATTATTTTTTTCTATCCAACAAAATTTAAACAATTTTTTGTATTAAATACATGATTTAAATCAAAAATTTTCAATTTTATTCTTCAAACCACGAAAAAAACTCAGTGAGGGCGTCCCGTCTGTCCGGAGGCATAAAATAAAAATTAATTCCACGGGGCGTGATTTCCCAAAATTCCTCATTATTCGTCCCGGTTATTATATCCCTGATCTTAAGGATTCTCGATTTTGGCTCAACCTTAAGGTCTTCAAAAATATGCTTCGCATGTTCGACATCGTTATTTAGCAAGTAGTATCCTGCAAGTCTGATCTGAGCGATTCTTACCCCCACCAGTGACATTTCCTCTTTACTCTCCTTATGTGGAGAGTTATCCTCAATCGGCTGATCGAGTGTTAAAAATATTTCCAGCAGCTTGTCTTTGTTTGGCGATTTCAGCTCATGAGCTTTTTCATTAAGCAAACAAAGATCATATGCTACTGTTTCCAGTATGAATAAAACATTGTTTTTAACCGATTCATGGCCATAATATTTGAAATAGAATGACAACTCCTCTGCCAGTTTCGGATCAAACTTGAGAGTCTCCTCTCCGATTAGCCTGTAGTGCTCCAGCGCAGTAAAGACTGTTCTGGGGTCTCTCTCCCTGATTCCTATCCTTAAAAATGTATTCATATACTGAAAAGCCATCTGAAGTGTACCGGCATCATTATTCTTCATGGCTTCATAGGAGATCAGCTCGACATTCAACAGGATGCCTGATATAACATCCCGCATCGACTTTCTTCCCTGTTCAAAAAGCATTTCATAGAGTTTAAAAACTTTTGTCTCAAGAAAAATCTTTTTGTTTTCTATCTTTTTTAAGACATAAGGCGCGAAACTGGAGAAATCGGGGTCCAACAAAACTGAACCACTGATGTTATCCCACCCTTCGGGAAGTCTGTCCTTCAATTTTATATAGAAGGATAATACATTCTTTAGCGAGTTAATACAAAGAAGTGTACTCGCTCTGTCACCCGATATGATTGAGTTTATTGCAACATCACCGATAAAGTTGATTTTTTCATTGACCAGCAGCTTTTCCTGCTCAATATATTTTTTCCCTTTTCTTCTGCTTTTCAACATCTTGTCCAGAATTTCCCTGACCTCGTTTTCAACATACAAAAGAAAATTATCCGGTCTAAGAAACTGAAACACATAATTAAAGTGAGGTATCACTACCACAAGACTTAAAATTATCAGCAACAAAGTTAATGAAATTGAAAATGCAAAAGCAGCAGTTTCTGATGAATTAAGGGTATTTACTACAAGAACGGTCACAATTGCGGTTATAACATAGATAAAAAGGATGATTACATTTATCTTGTTTTCAAAAAAAAGTTCAAATATCTTGGATGAATATTTATTGGCTGCCAGTTGCACGATAATCGCAAGGGCTGTAATTTCAATCGCCAAAACGCTCGTGACCACTTCTCCGAGCCCACCCAGTGTATTTGAGAGAACATCTATCTGATTGTTGAACATGAACCCAAAGGGATTCAGCCCGAATTTGACAAGCAAAAAATCGACAAGACGCCCAATACCAAATATTGCAAAACTTATAGCAAAAAGAAGTGCAAATGGTTTGATCCAGGGGACAGATATTTTTTGAGGTCTTGTGTTTTCTGTTATCATCTATTAAAAATTAAAATTTTCGTCTGCTAATCTAACAAAAACGAGCAAAAAAAGAGCCGGATTAACCGGCTCTCACAAAAAATTAACACTTATTTTACTTCAGAAGCATCATTTTCATCGTTTTCGAGAACTTGTTGCCACCCGCTGCCTCTGCATTTATCGTATAAATGTAGAGTCCGCTGTTCAGCTTAGTTGCATCAAAAACCACTGAATGGTTGCCTGCGGCGATGCTGCCATTAACGAGTGTCATAACTTCCTGACCAATTGCATCAAAAACCTTTAGGGTTACTTTTGCTTCGACAGGAAGAGCGAAATTAATGGTTGTTGAAGGATTGAATGGATTCGGATAATTCTGACCAAGTCCAAATTCAACTGGCATATCAACATTTACTTCAACTTCACTGCTGTATTCGAAGTTACCATTCAAGTCAACTTGTTTAAGCCTGTAAGTGTAGTTGGATGCTGTCAGACCTTTGTCAACAAACGAGTAGCTGTTCGATTCAGTTGTTGTGCCCTTGCCGGCTACAAATCCAACTTTTTCAAATGATCCGTTTCCTGATTTTCTTTCCACTTCAAAACCAAGGTTATTGGTCTCTGTGGCAGTTGTCCAACCAAGCTCTGCGGAATTACCTTTTGCATTAACAGAGAAAGAAGAAAGTTCAACAGGAACAGGGGCTGCTGTTATAAGTGTGAGTGTCCACCCTTTAACATGCCCTGTATCCGTATTTGCGTCATCGTATACTCTGAGAATCCAAGCACCCGCCGACTGTTTGTTAGCGAAGGTTGAAAGCAAACCTTCAGGTTTGAAAGTTCCCGTAAATGGAGCAGTTCCAGCAGTAACAAGAGCTGTTGCTTCATCATCGAATATCGTACCAATGTAGTTATCACTCGACGAACCGTTATCAGTAGAAAGCTCGATCTCTGTGCCATCAGGAGCTTTTAAGTAAATATCCAAATCAGCATCATAAGTATGCATTATGGTGTCAAGGCGAACAATAACTTTCACAATGTTAGCTTCCATCGCAGGGACGAGTACTGTATCAACTGCACTTTGGAGATCTCGGATGGCAACATATTTCTTCTTCGAATATACCGATGCATATATACCAACACCGGTCGGAGTTGAATTTCCGGGCTGGCTTGCATATCCACTGTCGTAAGCGACAACATTAAACACATGTATTCCGGTTGGTAACCCGTCAGCAACGAAATTGTTGACAGTACCGTTAACTTTTCCGAGGCGAAGGTTTCCATTTGCCCAAACAACTGAAGAATCGACAACAATTGTATTTCCGTTGATGTTTGTTGTCGGTACAGTCCAGTTCACAGTCACCTGATTGTTTGCACCAGTCCAGTTCGCAACTACATTAGTCGGAGCTACTGGAGCAGGAGGTGGAATTGTAGCAAATGACCATACACCACCGATTGTCGAATCGCTTGCATCGGAAACAACTATTCTCCAGTGATATGTGGTACCATATGCCAGAGATGAAGGATGCGTATAAGATGTATAAACCGCACCGGCTCTCACAATGGCTGAAGGATTCATCGTTACAACAGCATTCATGTCTGATGAGAAATAAACTGTCGATTTAACAGTTCCGGCAGGGTTCGACCACGAAAGTGTTGGTGAACTAACCAAAGGAATGTTTGTTGCACCGATCGCTGGAACAGGATTGCCCGGGAATCCCGGTCCTGTTGCGAGCAATGTGTATGCAGCAAAAACATCAATAAGTCCTCTTCCATAGTTGTTATCTTCACCGGCTGCTCCGAGATCGCGGGCAGTCTGATAGAGAGCCATTTTAATTTGATGGCCTGTCAGATTCGGGAAAGCAGATTTCAACAATGCAACAGCACCCGCAACATGGGGTGATGCCATTGATGTACCGTCAAGACTCGAATAGGAATTGTCACCACTCCCATAAGAGGATCTGACTCCAACACCGGGCGCAGAAACTTCAGGCTTGATCAGAAGTGATCCGGTGCCTCCACAAGTCGAAGGACCGCGGCTTGAGAAACTGGCTATCGGGTTCGTACTTCCACCGAGCCATGCTGCACCATCTATTGCAGCCATAGCAAAAACATTCACTTCATTTGTGTTTATGTTTTTTGGCATGGTGATGGTTGAAGGATTTGGTCCGCTGTTACCTGCCGAAAAACAGATTGCGATACCTGCTGCTTCAACGGCATTAAATAACTGTACAAATTCTCCGGCGCATTGATTAACTGTAGCGGGTTCGTACCAGCTGTTGTTAATTGATGCGGGCATATCAGAAGTGGTAGCAGGATTTCCGTCGGGATCCATTGCCCATTGGAATGCAGTTATGTGGTTCGTCACAGAATTGCCTGTACAAATGGTTTTGGCTGCCATCCACTGTGCGTCAGGGGCTACACCAACAGTATCACCTGATGCAGATCTTCCGACCATAGTGCCCATCGTATGAGTGCCATGTCCGTCACAATCAGACGGTGTGGTTGTACCGGCACCCGGATCAAGCCATGCTTGATTAGCCGGTGCAAAATTGCCTCTCCACCTTGCAGCGAGTGCCACATGCGTGTGACGGACACCGGTGTCTTCTCCCATTACAATGGTTCCGGCACCGGTAATACCCATCTGCCACAACAGATGTGCATTAATAATTTTTACTCCCGGCTCAACTGCTTCCTTTCCCTCAGATTTAGGTGCGTCCCTGAAATTTAAAGGTTTGTCGAGATAGGTCGGGACATCGAGATCCATGGCAACCAGATCCATGCTGTTGCCAAGTTCTTCAAAAACCGATTTTTTGGCTTCAACTGCTATCGCATTAATAACCCAGAATGGCTTAAATGTATAAACCGCTCTGTCAACAGATTTCGATTCAAGGTATTTGATCAGATTTCTTTGAGTGCCCGACGCTTTGTTCTGCAAGGCAGTTATTACGGTTTCAGCACGCAGTGAAGGGGAGGCTTTCTGTTTATAAAGCTCCTGATCGAGTTTTAAAACATCAACCTGATCACGAAGAAAGATAATTCCCTTCACATATTCATCGTTACTGCTGTTTTGCAGTGCCCGGTTTAAACGGGTGGAAACTTCGGGTTGCGAATACGCTGTCAGGAACAATCCCGACATAACCCAGAAAAACAGTAAGAGTTTTCTCACTATTGGCTCCATTGTTGTGTGATATATATTAGATGTGTAATGTTAAATTACAAAAAAAATCGGACTGTCACAACATAAATCAATCGGAATGTTGCTTTTTCATCCCGTAAATTTTTTATGACCTATTGCCCGATTGAGAAAAAAATGTTAAGTTTCGGATATAAATCACCTTTAATTCTGTTCAGCGAAATGGAAAAGGAGTCCACACACAAATGCATCTAAATTTTCCCATCTTTCACAATTCCGAAAGGAACCTCCCGGCTCTCTGCGCCCGGAGGTTTTTTATTATATGAACATCAAAGCAAAAATTCTCGATCAGGAAGCCCTCCAACGAGTCGTGACCCGCATGGCTCATGAAATTGTTGAGAAAAACAAAGGAACCGATAATCTCATTATTATGGGATTAAGAACCAGAGGAGAGTACCTCGCCACACGATTAAAAAACAAAATCTTCGAAATTGAGAATGTAGAAGTACCTCTCGGCATTCTCGATGTCACCCTCTACAGAGACGATTTCCGCACCAGACTTAAACAACCACAGGTTTCCGTTTCCAATATCACTTTCGATATTACTGAAAAAAACATTGTCCTCGTTGATGATGTACTCTATACGGGAAGAACAATCCGCTCGGCTCTCTGTGCAATCATGGATTTTGGAAGACCTGCGACCATAAAACTATGTTGTCTCGTCGACCGAGGTCATCGTCAGCTTCCCATAAAGGCAGATATCATCGGAAAGAACATCCCCACTTCAATTAATGAGGAAGTGAGAGTAAAACTCGTTGAGCACGACGGCGAGGATGCCGTTTACCTGGTTGAGGCTGAAAAATGAAAATTAAAAACGGAATAAAAAAATGCAACTGAAAATTAAACACCTGCTCGGGCTCGAAAATGTGAGCAGTTCAGATATCCAGACCATTCTGGATACCGCTGTTTCCTTCAAGCAAGTGCTCGAGAGACCCATCAAAAAAGTCCCCACCCTGCAGGGAAAAACCATCGTTAACCTCTTTTATGAAAATTCCACCCGAACCAGAATATCCTTTGAACTCGCAGAAAAAAGACTCTCTGCGGATTCTGTAAATTTCTCCGTATCAGGCTCGAGTGTATCGAAAGGTGAAACTTTCAAAGACACAGTAAGAAACATTGAGGCTATGAAAGTCGACATGGTTGTCGTCAGACACGCCTCGGCAGGAGTTCCACTTTACCTGACTAAAATAACCGACTCCATAGTTATAAATGCGGGAGACGGTATACATGAGCACCCGACTCAGGCACTTTTGGACATGTACTCAATCAGAGAGAAGTTTGGAAAACTCGAAGGATTGAAAGTGTGTATTGTGGGTGATATTGCTCATTCCAGAGTTGCATTGTCGAATATCTTTGGTCTAAAAGCGATGGGTGCCGATGTGTCTGTTTGCGGTCCGGCAACACTCATCCCTCGGAACATCTCGGATCTTGGGGTTAAAGTTATCCACAACATCGACGAGGCAATTCAGGAAAACGATGTTCTTAATATCCTTCGAATCCAACTCGAAAGAAAGGCAAAAGCATCATTTCCTTCAACCCGTGAATATCACAAGTTCTACGGAATAACAAAGGAAAGACTCGAAAAAAACAAGAAGGATGTTTTGCTCCTTCACCCGGGACCTATAAACAGGGGTGTGGAAATATCTTCCGAAATGGCTGATGGAGAGCACCAGATAATTCTTGAACAGGTTACAAACGGGGTTGCTGTAAGAATGGCAATCCTGTATCTTCTTGGAACCAGACATGGCGAGGAAAACTAACATGCAAACATTATTAAAGAGCCTTCGTATCATTGATCCAGAACTTGGTCTCGATCTCATTTCTGATATCCTGATAGACGACGGTGTTATCACGAAAATTGCTCCTGAAATTGAATTAAACGACTGGAATGTGGATATCCACGATTACTCCGGATGTGTAGCGGCACCCGGTTTTATCGACATTCATGTTCATCTCCGTGAACCCGGAAGAGAAGATGAAGAAACTGTGGAAACAGGATGTGTAGGAGCTGCAGCCGGCGGTTTTACAGCAGTTGCATGCATGCCAAACACCGATCCGGCGATCGATTCAGCCGAAATAGTTGAATCAATTATCGCAAAAGCAGCTAAAACACCCGTCGATGTATTTCCGGTCGCTGCCGCAACTATGGGTCGAAAAGGTGAAAGCCTCTCCCCTGTTGGTGAATTGAAGGAGGCCGGTGCAGTAGCTTTCTCTGATGATGGAGTCGCCATTAAAACAGCATCAATCCTAAGAAAAGTAATGGAATATGCCTCCATGTATGACCTTCCTGTCATTGAACACTGTGAAGACGAGTCTCTTGCCGGTGGTTCGATGAATGAGGGATTAAATTCAACCCGCTTTGGGCTCACCGCGGTTCCACCGATAGCCGAGGAACTGACCGTTGCAAGAGATATCATGATGGCTGAGTACACAGGTGCAAAAGTCCACATAGCTCATATCTCAACCGCAAAGGCAGTCCAGCTCGTTAGAGAAGGAAAAGCTAAAGGAATTAAGGTAACGTCAGAAGTAACTCCACACCACTTTATTCTTACAGATGACTGCTTAGCAGATTACGACACCAATTTCAAAATGAATCCTCCCCTTCGAACATCAGACGATGTGAAAGCAATGATTGAAGGCCTGAAAGACGGCACAATCGATTGTATAGCATCTGATCATGCACCGCATTCCATTGAAGAAAAGGAAATGGAGTTTGAGTATGCTCCGAACGGTATTCTTGGACTTGAAACCACTCTAAGCCTCACTCTCCATCATCTTTACCATGGTGGAGTCTTGTCTCTCAATCAGATTATTGAGAAACTGTCAGTTAATCCCAGAAAATTGCTTAAAATCCCAATACCTGCTGTAAAGGAAGGTGATAAGGCGAATTTGACGATTTTTAATCCCGATGCTGAACGAATGGTGAAAGTATCAAGATTCAAATCAAAATCGAAAAACTCCCCTTTTGATGGATATGTCCTAAAGGGCAGCCCGGTGGCAATCTTCAACAAAGGCAAACTGATCACTGCTGAATAAATTCTTTCAAGGGAGGCTGTTTTGTGCAGTCTCCCCGCTGTTTTCAAACAATTCTCCTCTTTTTTATACATCTGTTCAATTTTGTAAACAATCACCTGCCGTAAACTCCTTTAATACCGCCTGAAACAGCAATTATGGTTTTGGCACAGTTGTTGCAGTATAAGTGCAGAAACATTTTAACAAGAGGTGATACCATGAAAAAGACTGGTTTAATTTTAGCAATAGCAACAACAATCCTGCTTCTGTCGGGATGCAGATTCAGAAACGACTTCTTTAACGATCCGTATTATGACGATCGGGCTCCATCGGTTCCAAAAAATGTTGAAGTACTCAATGGTGACGGAGTTGCTACTGTCATCTGGGATCACAGCCCCGAATCAGATGTAAAAGGCTACAGAGTCTACTCTTCATCCAGCTTCAGTGGTCGATACGAATATATCGCAACTGTTTATGGAAATCAGTATGACGATTATGGTGTAAGGAACGGTGACCAATATTTTTACGCTGTTACTGCTTACGATATTAACGGGAATGAATCAGACTTGAGCTACGAATATGCTTACGCAGTACCAAGACCCGAAGGTTTTGGAAAAATGCTGTACGAAGCCAATGCTTTCCCTGCATCTTCAGGATATGACTTCTCCGGATACAGAACTGTAGCATGGAACGCTCAGGATGCAGACTTCTTCTTCGAAAAGGTAAACGGGGTTTATTATCTATCGGTCTACGATGACACAGACATCAAAGACATGGGGACAACAAATAACATCTACGATATCGAATTCGCCCCTTCATCCGGGTGGGCTCCTGACAAAACCGCAAAAGTGTACGCCGGCAGAACATATGTCTTCTGGTTATGGGATAACAAATATGCAAAGATCAGAGTAAAGTCGATATCAGCAGACAGAATAGTATTCGACTGGGCTTATCAGACAGTAGAAGGCGAACCGCAACTGAAGCCATCAGTAATAAAAGGCAAAAGACCAATCGCAAGGGTTCAATAATTAAACTTAACTCCTTACACGGAGACTGAAATGAAAACTCTAACTCAATCCTTAATTCTTCTGACGCTCCTGACCTTCGGGTTGGGAGCTCAGGTTTATAACTTCGACAACAATAAAGCCGGGCAGAAGTTTCCAAACCCGCAAGGAGTCCTGCAGGAGATCGAATCCGGTATCAATAAAGGCGATGCATCACTCTTCACAAAATATTTATCCGAGAATTCCTACATAAATCTTCCAAATGGCGTTTCAGGCTATTTTAGCAGCAACCAATCTTTTTATATTTTGAAAGACTTTTTTAAAACTTTTGTTCCTGTTTCCTTTTCATTCACTGAAACAGGTAACAGCAGAAACCCCGTGGCTACGGGAAGGTTGAAATTCGATCAAAATGGAAAGAGAGATAGTGCTACTGTTTATATCGCCTTGTCGTTTGAAGGTAACTCTTGGAGGATAACTCAACTTTCCGTCAATTAACCGGTGCCGGAATTCATGGTATCTTTTTCAGATTCCGGAAGTCAGTATTAATTGCTGCTTCCGGAATACTTTTTTTAATACTTCTTCTTTTTTATCACTCCGAAAACACAGACTTCTCCGGCAATAAAGCTGTCGACCAAAAAGTTAAAGATTCATTTATTGAAGCCTTTCACAATGAATACAAAACACTGGAGAATTACCACAGCAACCTGATTAAAAAAATTTCGCTGAAAGGCATAAATGCCTTCACAACTGATGAAAGCCGGAATAAATCCAATTCTGCGTTTTTTTCTTTGGATGGCAAGTTTGTCGCAGGATTCTCTCTCCTCTCTCAACTTGACAAGGAACAATTTCTTAAGTTAAAAAAAGAGAGATCCCTCATCCTCTTAAATTCCTTAAGGGCAGACCTGGCGTTATCATCCGAAATAAATTTTCAGGGATCGCGTTACATTCTGGTTTCTGTCACATTAATCGACAAATTTTATTCTCTCAAGAATCAGTACGATGATCCGGATAATTTCTTCACAAGTTTTGAAAAGAAAACAGGAACAACCGTTTCGATCACAGGTTCCGGGGGTAAAAATATTCTTCAGCTTACATCACCAGATGGAAGAGTGCTGGCTGAAGTTGCGCTTGAAAATTCTGATTCGAGCCGAATAAAATCGTCCGTGTTCCTGACTGTATTCAGAATATTTCTCTTTGTGGCTTCCACGCTTCTGCTGTTTCATGCCTGCTATCTGTTTATCACCGGGGCGAAAAGTAAATTTAGAACCGGCTTGGAGACGGTGAAACCGGGATATTTATTTCCCGGAGTGCTTATCGCACTTTTTGTGGTTTTGTCTCTAAGAATATTTCTCCTGAACTTCGATGCCGGAATTCTGCTCGGACTCAAAGATTTTGACAACCCTGCAAACTATTCTTCTCCATTTGGTTTTGGTGTTGCGGGTTCTCCGGTCAATCTTCTTATCACTTCATTTTTAGGGACAATTTTTACCGCCACTCTCCTTTCTGCCGTAATTCGAAACAACAGGAAACAGAGTAACCACCCGTCAATACTGGCAATAAGGGCATTTATATCAATTTTCCTGTCAGTTCTTCTCCTCAGAGGATTTGCCGCAGTTCAGCGAAGTATAGTCTATGACAGCTCCCTTCGCTACTTTATGGGAGACTCGATACTTCCCGGAAAAGATGTTATCCTCATGAACATCAGCATTCTGATGGCATCATTTACGCTTGTGTCTCTGACTGTAATGTTCATAGCTTCAGCGATAAACTCCCTTCATCTGTCATTGAACAGATTGAAATTCGCTTCGACACCCGGTATTCTGTTGCCGGCTCTTAAGATTATTGCAGTGGTTGTATCAATACTCCCCGGGCTGCTTTATTTTGCAGTGTTCGAGAAGGAGATGATTCTGCCACTTCCGTCACTTCTGATTTCTCTGTTGCTGCTGGTGGCAGTCTATTTTGTCCTCGGAAAACAAAACGCGCTCGTTTCAACTTTCCTTGTCATCGCACTCATATCTTCAACCTCCTCCATAATTTTGTTGAGCAAGTTCAACGAAGACCTTGAGAAAGATTCCCTTAAGAAAATTGCATTGGAGATCAACAGACCAACTGACACTTTTATGCGCTTTTTGGTACAGCAATCTCTTTCTGTTGTCTTGCGAATGAATGTATCACCTCAAAACAATGAGGCAACCTTAACGGGAATGGCTTTTAGAGTCTGGTCGGGCAGCATTTTAAACGGTGAAGTATACCCGTGCAAAATTTCAATCTATAGAGGAGCCACACAAAAAGATATTTTCTCTCCCTTCGGTATTCCGTCACTCAACGAGTTTAATGACGCACCCGACACTTCCCTGACGGATATTGCGATACGGGACTCGGCGGTCAGCGAAGGAAAACTGATAACAGGTGCAATTCCTTTTGCAGAGAGCGATTCCACAAAATATTTTGCCGTCGTAACGATATTAAAACGGGATTTCCATGTACCCGGCGCCGGAATCCCCCTCTTTATGCGTCCTGAAACCAACCCTGTAAATGATATCATAGATCTTAGGCGCATGTCAATTTTCAAGTTCGTAAATGATACCCCGATCGGAAGTTTTGGAGCGGTACAAATCCCGGACAAAGAAATAGTAAATATCAGAGACAAGTATAAATCAGGAAGAGTAGAGGAACTTTACCGGACAACCATCTCCGGTCAGGAGGCAAGTATATTTTACCTGCTCTCAAATCAGGGGGAATTAAACAGTCTCACTGTGTTGATACTCAAGGATAAAGACCCTGTGAGAATTCTCTTCAACTTCTTTAAATTGTTCTTTCTTCACTCGCTTTTCATCCTCTTGCTTCTGCTTGTAGTCGCGATCGTAAGGTTCAGAAAGATTTACGAACTTTTCTTCAGGTTCAGATTTCAGTTGACAGTCAGTTTTATGATTATGTCGGCAATTCCGATTTTAGCTCTTGCACTTTTTAACCGGGATAATCAGGCATCAGTTGATGAAAAAAACAGATATTTTGCCCTGAAATCAAGAGCCGAGAAGGTTAAACAGATTGTGCAGACTCTGGAGCCGGGCAGCTCATCATTGAACCTGACGGGCATTCCCTCATCCATATACAGAGACGGGAAATTGTTTTTTATATCACCAAATGAAGCCAAGGCACCCTTCATTCCCGGATATCTGCAGTTACCGGCCAGCTCCCCGGGACTGGTACCGGTCGAGGACTTTTTCCTCACACAACACTTCGACAGATATAAATACTTCTCATTTTCCCATTCCTGGCTCAACAACGGGAAGATTTTTACCGTTCTTGTGAACGATATCTCAGACAGGGATGAACAGTCACTAACGCTCCTTGAATTTGATGTTTTTCTGTTTGGAGTCTACTCTCTAGCAATTATTCTGACCTCCATTCTTGCTACTTTCATTTCGGGAAGGATTTCCTCTCCCCTACTAAAGCTGACGAAAGCCACCAATTCAGTTGCTTTGGGTAATTTTGATTATGACATCTCTTCAGGCAATAAAGGCGAAATTGGCGAGTTGATCAGGGGATTTCGATATATGACCGATGAGTTGAAAAAAAATCAGGATGAAATAGCACTTCTCGAACGGGAAGCTGCCTGGAAGGAGATGGCAAAACAAGTTGCACATGAAGTTAAAAACCCCCTTACACCCATGAAATTGAGCGTTCAGCACTTGCTTTCCGCTTATAAGGATGGTGCACCAAATCTGCCCGAACTCACTGAGAAAATTCTTGTTTCCATTCTTAAGCAGATAGAAATACTTAATCAGACGGCATCAGAGTTTTCGCGTTTCGCGAAAATGCCAGGATTTCAGCCACACCCTGTGAACATTTCATCCCTTATTCTGGAAATAAAAGATCTGTATACAGGCTCTCCACTAAGATTTGAATTTCGAAGTGAGCTTGATAATGCTTTTATCCTGGGTGACGAATCTTACTTCAAAAGATCGATGATCAATCTTATCAAAAATGCAATCCAGGCAGGAGCTTCATCTGTCACAGTTAAACTCACTCAAATCGAAAACGAGTATGAATTGACCGTTCTGGATAACGGAAAAGGCATCACCGAAGAAACAGCTTCCAAAATTTTTGAGATTAACTTTACCACAAAAGTAACAGGCACAGGGCTGGGATTAAAACTGACCCGAAGGTTTGTAGAATCTGTTGGGGGATCAATCGAACTTCTGAAAAGTGAAGAGGGCACACTTTTCAAGATGAAATTCCCGGTTTATAAGGAGAAACTTGATTGATCAATTCTTTATTTTTTATACCGGCATGCAATATTTCGAATTTGCTTCGTAAATTTGGCTCTGACATTCTGACATAAATCAACCTATACTAAACCTGACCGCAGAGGATAAATAAATGACCAAACTCACTCCAAAACAACAACAGGCTTCAGATCTTTCCAATCATATTCTGGTGACTGCAAATGCTGGTTCCGGCAAGACAAAAGTTTTATCCGGCAGATATATAGATGCTCTCCTGAACAAAAACATCAGAGTAAACGAGATAGCAGCCATCTCATTTACCGATAAAGCCGCCTCCGAACTCTATTCCAAAATCAGAGAACAGCTTGTAAAGAAATACAACGATTCAAAAGACGACAACGAGAAAACCAGATTAAACGGGTTAATCAAAGACCTGGTTAATTCAAATATTTCAACCTTCCATTCATTCTGCTCAAGTCTTCTGAAAGAGTATCCTCTGGAAGCGGGCCTTGATCCATCATTCAAACTTCTCGATGATCAATCTTCTGACAATCTGATAAGAGAAACTACAGACGAAATAATATCCCGTTCTCTCGTCGATGAAACGCTCAGTCCAGATATCAAAAAACTGATCAGACTTCTCAGAGGGACCTCCAGATTCAAGTCGACTATGAAAGAGATGATTGATGGAAGAAAAAGGGTACAATCGTGGCTCGACGGATTAGACGGGGATATCTCATCTGAAACAATATTAAAAAAATCAGTCGAATCCATAAATAGCTATATTGCAATTCTCTTCCCGACTCTTGATAAAATGGTTGAGGGGATAGCTTTCATTAACGACTTCGTAGCTTCCAAAGGGGAGAATGATTATGCGAATAAAATTTATGATCTGCTCACAGAATTTCATTCATCATCGGATAATATTGTAAAATTTGACATTCTTTCGCAGATTTTGAAAAATTTCCTTACAAAAGAAGGCGAAATCAGAAAAAAGAGTTACTTATCTGATAAGTTAAAAGCACTTGTTGATCCTGAAAAATTTGCTGAGATACAGGAAAACTGCCTGTACTTAAGGAAATTTTTTGAATTTGCTTCTAAAGAAGAAGACAAAACAAGCTACGACCATCTCAAGATTTATGCTGAGTACTCTTCTCTTTTTATCAAATTCTACAAAATTACTCTGGAACTTTTGAATAAAAAGAAAAAAGACATAAATGCCATTGATTTTGAGGATATGTTGATACTTACCGCAGAACTTTTAAAGAAGGATTCGGTAAGAAAGGCAATACAGGGCAGGTATAAATTCATGATGATCGATGAATACCAGGATACCAACGATCTTCAATTCGATATCTTTATTCCACTACTCGGAGACCTCTCTACCGGAAATCTCTATGTCGTTGGCGATAAAAAACAGAGCATCTACGGATTCAGAGATGCAGATCTCTCGGTTTTCGATCGAACAAAAGAGAAAATAGTATCTAATTCCGGTGAATCTGTCGTACTTGAGCACACCTTTAGACTTACAAGAGAATTGACTGCGTTCGTAAACAAAATATTCCCCCGTGTCTTCGCAGACAGAAATGAAATGCTGGACGGAACGGAAGAACAGTTTGCAAAAAAACGAAGTCTTATCAATGCAGTTGACTATGAGCAGACTGTTTTCTTCGATCTGGACAAAGAATACAAGGAAAGTGAAATTACCCTGCTGATAAACGATTTGTCGAAGAGCAACGACACATCAGTTGATATCGGGGATCAAAACAAATCCGGAACATCCGGCAAGAAGCAGGGACCAAACGCCAAACAGTCCCGTCAGGCTGAAGCCGAAATGCTCGCGGCTCATTTGGTGAAACACTTTGCTCATATTACCAAATTAAACAAAACCCTTGAAGAAAAACTGACAGTTGCAATACTTGTGCGAAAGTCAACTGCTATTGAGTACCTCGAAGAAGCTCTTACTGAGGCAGGAGTGCCCTATGAATTGATGGGCGGGAAAAAGTTCTATCAGCAGAAAGCGGTTGAAGATATCTCGATGATTTTTAACTTCCTGACAGATCCAGGAAATGATTTCAATCTCTATTCTTTGTTACGAAGCCCCTTCTTCTCAATCTCAGATGAGGATATCCTCTCAGTCTCTCAATCAGATGGTAATACTGCCTTTGAAAAACTTCGATTCATAGCGGGCGAAGAGAACCAAAGGTTAAATGTTGCGTATCAGACACTAGCCTCTCTTATCGATGTCTCTCAAGGTGCAAAACCATATAAGATCATCGACCATGTTTTGTCTAATACTCCATATCTCGCGGTTGTAAATAACAGACCAAACGGCAACCAGATTCTCGCAAATCTCAAGAAACTCCTTTCTCAGGCAGTCGAGTTCGAAAATAGTGCGTTTAATTCCATCCATGATTATAAATCGATGCTCCAAAGACTGATGAAGGAATCTGAGAAAGAGAGTCAGGCTCCGCTGTCTGAAGATACCGATACGGTAAAGATTATGACAATCCATCAGTCGAAGGGTCTTGAGTTTAACTCTGTTTACATCTATGGATGTGCAGAATCTGCCTTGTTGGAAGGCCCTCGGGACAAGTCACCGGTATCCGTCCACAAGGACCTTGGATTGAAATTTAAAATCTCCGAGTCAGATGATATTTACTATGACAATATCACTCATATTCACGACAAACTCGCTGATCTGATTGATAAGCAGGTTGACATAGAAGAGTTGAAACGGGTGTTTTATGTAGCTGTCACCCGGGCTGCGAATAATCTTTTTCTATCGGTTTCAATGAAGGATGATAATATCGTTGAAAACAGTTTCCTCCAAATGTTATTGAAAGGGCTGGGTATTCCTTTCCTCCCAAAAGAGGATTTTGACCTGGAAGCCGGTACGCTGACAACGGCTCGAAACGGAGAAGAAGGACAAATCGAGAGCAAAGAAGAGCAAATAACTTTGAAAATAAAGGTTTGCACCGATTTGGTCCAGGGGACAGTTAATCTCAAACCAGAACTTTCAGAGCGCCCTGCTCATGAGTTTTCTTTGTACCCTAATAAACTGGAGAAAAAACTTTCCAACGAAATAATCACAGCAACCAAATTCCTCTCGTTTCAACAATGCCCGTTCAAGTATTACCTGAATTACATCTCAGGAATCACCGGGATTCCGGGATTATCTGATTTTATTGCAGAGAACACAGACGCCGGAGAAGGGGAAGAAGACCTTTTGCAGGAGAGTGCGCTCGATGGAGCCGAAAACGGGAGTATAAATCTAGGCGAAATCAACTTTGGCGCTGCCATCGGTACTCTCGTCCATGAAGTCCTTGCGAAGACTTATTCACCCAGGCTGGATCAGGAGCTTGTCTCGTCAGTCGTCAATCAATTCCTTAGCGACAATCCTGATTTTTCGACAGAGAAAGAAGCTCTAATGAAGAATACATCAGGTAAGTTGGATAGTTTTTTCAAAAGCGATGTTGCATCTGAAATATTTAATCACACGAATTTCGATAATGAACGCGAAATTTTTGTTCAAGTGGACGATTTTTATTTGGTGGGTGTTATCGATAAGTTGATTATTTTAGATGACAAAATTGTAATAATTGATTACAAGACTGATAAAAATCCCGATGCCTCTCTTGCAAGATATGTCGATCAGTTAAAATACTATGCCTTTTTATGCTCAAGGATATTCCCGGAAGTGAAGGTTTTTGAACTTCGTCTGATTTTCCTCAACAATCCCGGACATTTCGAGCCGTTGACGGTGAACAGAAATGATATTGACATAACCGGGAAAAGGATTAGGGAATTTGTCGGGACTCTCAGGACGGCAATTAACTCAAACGGATTTCAAAAAAATACGAATCATTGTCCTGACTGCAGGTTCAGTTTTAATTCAGAAAAATGCTTTGTCTGATATTTACTTATTTTACCGGTTAAACAAATGAATTTAAATACCGTATCAAAGTCAATTGTCATAATTATTTTTGGTTCACTCTTCCTGTCTTACACAGGCTGCACTACGGTTAATCAGGTTTCACAAACATCCTGTTCTCTTTTTGAAATGCCTCCCGATCTTACAGATGCGGCCATAAATGACTCTGTGATCAAATTCTACTCTTCGGCGTTGAAAGGAAAAGTTTTCTTTCTCGATCCCGGACACGGTGGCAGCGACAGGAAAAACAAAAGTCCAAATGGTCTTGTTACAGAGGCTGATATTAATTTGAAGGTGGCGCTCTATTTAAGGGATTTCCTCACCCGGGCAGGAGCAAAGGTCTTGATGTCACGAGACACTGACAAGACCGTTGAACTGAAAGAGCGGAGCAGACTCGCAAATGAATCAGAGGCCGGATTTTTCATTTCAATTCATCATAATGCTCCCGGTAAACCAACCGATTCACATATTAACTACTCTTCCACTTACTATCATGCTACAGAAGATGATTTTGAACATCATCCTTCAAACAGAGATTTGGCAAAATATATTAATCGAGATCTGGCTTTCAATACCGGTCGCCCGCCGGGTCTGGCATCTTTTGATGGTACAGTTTCAGATTATCTTATTTACCCCGGGGACGGATTTTCTGTATTAAGAAATACAAATATCCCCGCTGTACTCGTTGAATGCTCCTTTTTCACCAACCTGAATGAAGAAATTCGACTTTCAGATTCCCTCTATAACAAACTTGAAGCATGGGGAATCTTCAAAGGCACGGGGAAATATTTCAGAGCTGCGGTTCCACAACTTTCATTGAAAACCAGGCAAATTGTGAAGAGCAAACTCGAACTAAAGGTGGACATCAATTCGAAACAGGAAATCCGGTCTCATCAAATTAAAGTGTTTAAAGACAAGGAATTACTCCCCGAAAAGTTTTATACTGTTTCCAATAATCTTCTGACCATCGATTTGGGTGATTCCTGGAAAAAAGAGACTGTTGTAAAGGTGGTTGTTACCAATAAATCCGGTTTGAGCAATTTACCTTTTGTTATCACACTCACACCTGAAGTAAACTAACAAGGAGAATGTAGATGCTCAATTATATCTGGGCTGTACTGATATTTCTCGGTTTCATTTCTGCGGTATTCTATGATTTGAGCGACTCCGCCACTTCAAAGTATCGAAATGGCACTGAAATTACCACCTTCTCGAAGATTGTCACTTCTTCTGAGGGTGTAAAAACCGTCGAAGTGATGCTCGATTCAACTTTGCTTTCCAAACACTTTGGTGTACCCGTCAGCGGAGTGATAAAAAGTGAAATCCCTCTCGAAAAACTGAAGGCAGCGCAGGAAGCAAGCATTACATTCAGGATTCCCGAGGATGCCGGTTCAATCATCAAGGAGATTGCAAAAGCCTCGGGAAAAGAGAATGACATAACTGCAACGATTTCACTCAAAACTGAGGAAAAAACGAGTGTAAAAAGTTCACTTGTATTGGAATCAGTCTCCTTGAAAAAGATAAAAGAGGTCACTAATTCAGCGATAAGTTACGCCGGAACAGCAGTAGAGATTGCTCTTGGTCTCGTTGGAATAATGGCAATGTGGCTCGGGATAATGAAGATTGCTGAAGCTGCCGGAATCATCAATTACATAGCTATCGCGATGAAACCGGTAACTAAAAGGCTTTTTCCGGATGTCCCTCATGATCATCCTGCAATTGGATCTATCATTATGAATATTTCGGCAAATTTCCTGGGTCTCTCAAATGCAGCCACTCCCTTCGGTTTAAAAGCAATGGAGGAGCTGGATAAATTAAATCCGGAAAAAGGAACTGCGACTAACGCAATGTGTACTTTTCTGGCAATTAATACCGCAGGAATGACTCTAATACCTGCCACTGCAATTGCTGTCAGAGCAGCCGCCGGTTCTACTCAACCTGCAGTAATCATCGGAACCTCATTGTTTGCATCTGCCTGTGCCACCACAGCGGGACTGATAGCGGTAAAGACTCTCGAAAAGTTCTCTGCTGACAGGAAAGAAGGTGTCGTGTTTCTTAAAAAAGTTGCAAAAAAGGCAATTTTTATCCTTCCTGTTATTGCGTTGATTATCTATCTATTTACTTCTGATATAATTTCATTGCCTTCAACCGGCTTCGATACGGCAATTCTGAAAGGGATTATCGATACATTTTCAGCATTGGCGATCCCGTTGATCATTTTTACATTCGTTCTCATCGGTATCCTGAAAAAAGTGAAGGTTTATGAGACCTTTATTGAGGGGGCTAAAGAGGGATTTGGAGTCGCTCTTAAAATTATCCCCTATCTTGTAGCCATGCTCGTTGCTATTGGAATTTTTAGAGCGAGTGGTGGAATGGATCTTCTGGTTTGGGTGCTTACACCCGTTACCAGTCTTGTTGGAATGCCGGCAGAAGCATTACCGATGGCACTGATGAGACCCCTTTCGGGAAGCGGTTCCATCGCAATAATGACCGAAATAATCAAGACTCACGGTCCTGATTCCATTCTTGGCCTGATGGTTTCCACCTTCTTCGGAAGTACGGAAACAACTTTTTATGTGCTGGCAGTCTATTTCGGTTCGGTAAGTGTAAAAAGAACCCGGCATGCACTCCCTGCAGGACTAATTGCAGATGTTACCGGCCTTCTGATGGCGGTATTTATTGTAAGACTATTATTCGGTTGATAAAGAAATAAAAAAAAAGAGGCTGCCCCGGATGAGGCAGCCTCTTCATAATTTAAAGAGTAATATTATTACTTGATTATTCTGAATTCCACTCTTCTGTTAAGGGCTCTTCCTTCTTTGGTAGAGTTGTCAGCAACAGGGTTGGTGTCAGCAACACCTTTGATAGTCATTCTTGAAGCTTCCACACCTTTTGAAACAAGGTAATCTTTCACATTTTGAGCACGCTTTACTGAAAGCGGGTTGTTACCTTTAAGGTCACCCTTGCTGTCTGTGTTTCCGATTATCTCAACGTTGACTTTCTTGTTTGCAATCAACTGAGCTGCGTTCTGTGCAAGAATAGCATAGTATTCTGATTTTATTTCCGCAGAACCTGAATCAAAGTTTATACCGACTAACACGATTTCATGATCAATAGCATCAGGTTTAGTGCTCTCAGGCTTGTTTTTCTTGATCATGTCCTCAATCTTCTTGTAGTCGATCTCAGGTGCAGGAGGAGGAGTCACTTTTGCATCATTAATCATTTTTTCGATTTTTTTGTAGTCGATCTCATTGGAAACGCCTTTTGGTAAATCGCAGATTTTCGTTTCTTTACCTCTCGAGAAATAATACATGATACCAAGATCGAGTGTAGTGTAACTGTCCAAAGTTCCACCGAAAAGTCCACCATTTGGTCCCATCAATCCGTCAAATTTATCGGTCGACAATGTATGATGACCAAGCTCAAGAAATGTAGAAAAATCCTTTGAAACAGGAAGATTTACACCTAAATTAACTGTCAGAGAAATCTCATTCAAGCTGGTTTTATCTGAAACGAATCTCACAGGATTAGTAACTTTGTAGGCTGTGACAGCAAATCCTGCACCACCGTAGACTTTTATGAAGTCGGTGCAAGGGTTGAAGGTCATCAGATAATTAATCCCAAAAGTAACGGCATCGGTAGAGGGACCGTTCACAACACCCAACGGAGCACCTTTGGAAGTGAACTTGAGATAACTCAATTTTACTCTGAATGCATTATATGCATCGAACTCACGCGTTAAGGAGAGTCCTGCCCCAAGGTCAAGATCTTCACCATATGTGTCTCCAAACATTCTTGGTGAAGTTGCAGACAGACCAACTGCCCATCCGTTTTCATATGTCTGTGCGTATCCAAGTGATGCAAACATCAAGAGGATAACAACTAAAAATTTTCTCACAACAACTCCTTGTCATTATCTTTAATAAAAAACTCTCGTGCCTGAAGCGTGATAAACCAGACAAACTGCACGGGAAGTTTCAGCCACAAAAAATATTCAAGAACAAATATAACCGTAAAAACTTAGAAAAACTAATAATACTTACAAACTGATATTTCTGAAAATCAGTTCAAAACCTTGAATTCGACTCTTCTGTTCATCGCTCTTCCCTCTGCAGTACCATTATCAGCAACAGGGACGGTGGAGCCATAACCTCTCGCTGTTAGTCTGGAAGCTTCCACACCTTTTTCGATCAGATAAGATCTCACAGATTCAGCTCTGTTTTGCGAAAGTGATAA
This sequence comes from Ignavibacteria bacterium, assembly GCA_017302895.1. Classification (NCBI taxonomy): domain Bacteria; kingdom Pseudomonadati; phylum Ignavibacteriota; class Ignavibacteria; species Ignavibacteria bacterium. The sequence continues at coordinate 88,349 of JAFLBV010000003.1, forward strand.
ATTACTGTTATCGTCACCCACAGCGTCGGTGTGACCTCCAATTTCTATTAGAAGACCCGGATTTGCGAGCAGTATCTGTGCAGCATGGTTGAGAATCGGATATGATTCGGGACGAAGTTTAGCCGAACTGAAGTCGAAATTCACACCGTACAATACCCAGCTCTGTGTCTGATCCTTGCCGGAGTACTGCTTGATAATATCTTCTATCTTATTGTAGTCAATTGGATCGGTCTGATATTTCTTTACAATTTCCTCGATTTTGGCATAATCCACCGGCTCATATTTGGTATCATTTTTGCCGGGGTCATCCTTCTTGGGGTCTTTGTCCTTATCTTTTTGCTCAATAATTCCGCCATAAAGCAATGGTGCATCTGCCTTGTCACCCCTGTCGAGATACATGTTTAAACCTAATGAGAATGTCATGTAACTGTCGTAAGGACCACCAAGGAAACCGCCCACTGGTGAACTCATGTTAATTAGTCCATCCAATCGGTCATGAGATACTGTCATGTAACCAACCTCGGTGGTAATTGAATACCCCTCGGAGAAAAGTTTCCAGTCTGCACCCAAAATAAGGTTAAATCCATAGTCAAACTGCCAGGCACCGTCTTTAATTGAAGTGCTTGCGGGTTTGTTTACAGAGTACATGTAAGCACTCCCACCCATTCCAATGTAGGGAGAAACAGGCTCGTTAGGGATAAATTTATATAGAATATCCACCTGGCCGTTCACCATGTCTGTGCTTTGTCCCTTGTTGGAACCGGGCATATGAATATATGAGGGTTTCAATCGCATTGTTACATATTCGTTAAATTTCTTTGATATCTCGACATATCCACCGTATCCAAATTCCTGACCGAGCTCATCAGTACCTGCAAATCTGGGATACATAAAACCAACTCCAAAAAGCCAGCTGTTCTTGTAAACAGGATATCTCTCAATCATTGGAGGGGTTTTCTCTTTTGGGTCAGCACCGGCAAAATATTTGCTTTTAGGACCAAAACCAAAGTTGTACAACACCCCAAGACCGAAATTCATGTAAGAGTCTCTTCGGCCACCCAGCATACCGCCAATTAGTCCATTCGTACCGTCAAGTCTGTCGTTTGTGACTGAATGATAAGAAATCTCTGCATTCAAATCCCAGTTTTTGGCGATCAAATCTTTGAAAACAAGTCCAAATCCCAAATCTGTAGTATAATCGAGCACACTTTCATCCTTGCCGTCGGTGGCATTTTTTATTTGCTGCAGGAAACCGGAAAATCCGAGGGTTAAATACGGAGTAACTGCGTATCCCGGGATGAAGTAATAGTTGAGTGCAAATCCGGTACCGATAAGGTCAGATGTACTTTTCTTTGTTGACTGGGATTCAAGATGTGTGTAAAATGGCTTAAGTCTTAACCCGGCATGCTCGGAAAGATCAAGCTGAATGCTCAGCCCTCCGCCATAGTTAAACTCTTTACCGCCTGCATCAGTACCTATCAGTCTGGGGTACATGGCACCGAATCCAAATCGCCATTGGTCAGTATAGACCTGTCCGTATGACTCAAGGGTTAGCGAGACAAGAATAATCGAAGTAAGTAGCAGTAGTTTCTTCATACCGGATGCTTTCCTATTTTTAGCAATTATACATTGCAATCTAACAAAAAATAAACCTTGCACAAACTTATTTCATCGTCCAGTCAATTTTTTTTTAATTCTTAAGTCCAATTATTTTATACAATTACTAAATTTACTTAAAAAATTGCATCATATCGGATGTCTGACTCCGCATAACTTCGTTGTTTTTTTATTTCTCGATTTTTCAATATATTTGCGTTCTGTTTTTCGGGGTGTAGCGCAGCCCGGTTAGCGCGCGTCGTTCGGGACGACGAGGTCGAGAGTTCAAATCCCTCCACCCCGACCAAATAAATAATAGACGGAATTATGGCATCTAATCATTCATTCGATATAGTTTCAGAAGTTGACTTTCAGGAAGTTGACAATGCTGTCAATCAGGCACTCAAAGAAATCATTCAAAGATATGACCTGAAAGAGTCTCACACCACTATCGAACTTTCAAAAAAAGACAAGAGTATAACCATCCACACAAAGGATGACTACTCTCTCAGCCAGAGCGTTGATATTCTTCAGACAAAGTTCATTCGAAGAGGAATGTCGATAAAGGTATTAAAAATGAATGAAGCCGAACCTGCAGCAGCAGGAACCTTGAGACAGAAAATCGACCTGAGAAGTGGTATCTCAAAGGAAGACGCAAAGGAAATCACCAAACTTATAAAAGATTCAAAACTTAAGGTAAATGCTCAGATTCAAGATGAGCAGGTGAGGGTTACCGGATCGAAGATTGATGATTTACAGGCTGTTCAGCAACTCGTTAAAGACAAGGATTTTCCTTTCCCTGTACAGTTCGTCAACTACAAATAAAAAGTCATAACTCATAAGTAATAACTTATAAGTCCTATCTTCTTCCACTGAAGAAATTATCAGATTTTTCGAGTTTAAGGTCCTGCAATTGCGGGGCTTTAACTTTTATTTCAAATCTGTAACCTGTATAAGTGCCGACAGGATTCCACACAAAATTCATAATCCAGCAATGGAGATCCCTGCTTACAACTATTTGTGGTGCTGCGAACTCTTTGTTTTCAAAATCATAGCTTCCCCCAAGTGTAAATTTCCAGAATTTGGTCAAATTGAAATTTAAATCAGCCCGAAGGGTGGTGTATTTTAATATCTGAACTGGAGTTACCCTGTTCTCGTTGTAATTAAATGACAAATTCAACGACCATGGAATGGAAAAATCGGGGTCAACTTCCGCAAACAGTCCCTGATAATTCCTGTTCTGATAAAAAACTTTTTGTTCTACATTCACCGAATCTTTTTTTGTCTCATCAGCTATTCTCTCTCCCGTCAGAGTGGCCGAAGCTGAAAAGTTGAAGTTCCGCAACTGCAACAGACCCTGCCCCTCAGCGATGAGAAATTTATTGATTTCCCTGCCATTTGCATCCCAGACATAAGGACTGAAAACTGCCGACCCGGAAAGACTCAGAAAATCGAGAACCTGAGTCCTGTAATCGAGAAACAAATTTGAAAGTTTTAGAGAATCAGCGGCAAAATTGTGTGATATTCCTCCGTTGACATTCAGCAACTGGATTTTCTTTTCTTTGGAAGTGGTATCCGTAGGATCCGGTTTTGTCTTTATTTCAAAGATGTTCGAAAGCCCCAGCCGCATGCTTTGTTGCTCACCTGTCGAAGCTCCGCCAAAGATTTCTCTCTCATATTTGTTATACTTAACCACTCTGCCGGTAGCATCGGTATATGCACCAAAATAACCCCAGCCATCCAATGAAAAATCGGGCTGATAGTCATAACTCAAAGTTGGTATGAATGTGTGACGAAGGGAGGAAATTCCGAAAGTGTTTACCGGGAAAATTCCGTAGAGTTTGGTAGTTGCCGAAACCCCGACGCGAAAAGTTCTGACAAAACCGATTTTATCGACATCATTAGTGATAATTGAATCTTTCAAAGCATTTGACGACATCAACGAGTAGTTATACGAATTCATCATGTTTGCACTGCTGCCATCAGGAATGTAAATCGATGTTCGCTCTATCTGCTTGTTGTACCATAATTCCTGATAACTCACATTTGGAGTTACATTTATGTATCCTATTTTTGGAGAGAGTGAGAAATTGAGACTGTGCCTCACACCACCCCTCACATCCAAAACACCATCGGTATTTTTCCTGTTATTCTGCAGCTGTCCGGAATAGCTTATTCCGAGTTTTTCGTACCAGGCTTCATCAGTTTTTATTTCAGCACTTCGAAAAGGATAAAAAACAGACTTCGAGAAGGAAATATTAGGCAATATTTCGTTGATATTACCAGTCTGCAAATCCTGTTCTCTACTGTAATTTACACTAAGCCCTGCTCCGAATTCCTCAAAATTCTGGAAATATGAGATATTGGAATAGATGTTATTCCGTAACAGATCGTTATAGTTCGAGGAATTCTGTTTTATATAATTGCTCGAAAGAAACTCGATATTGGCGTCTATTCTGGAATCAGGGGTCAGAGGCTGATTGTGAACCAGTCTCAATCGCCAGTTTTTCTCATCAGTTCTGTCGGGATCAGTTGATTCCCCCTGGTTTAGATTTGAGTACCCCGCCTCCACAAAACCTGAGAAATCATACCTTTTTACATAGCGGAAATTTCCATTTATACCCCAACCACCACGGGTATAATAATCACCTGTTGTGGTCAAATCCATATAATCGTTTATAGCCCAGTAGTACCCAAACCGGGAAAGATACCTTCCGTAACCGGTCCTGTTTCCAAATGCAGGTGTTAGCAGTCCCGACCGTCTTCCCTTTTGTAATGGGATAACAGCAAAAGGAAGCGGCACCGGAAAGGGTACACCGCCGAAAGTGAGCCAGATCCACTTTCCTATTAACTGTTCATCGGGAATGACTTTCATTTCTGTACATTTGAAGCCATAGTGCGGCGGATTATGTTCACAGGTGGTATAAAATCCTCCCTCAACAAAATAGTTTTTTTCATCCATTTTCTTGATTTTTACACCTGAATAGGAAGCCTCCTGATTCGTGGTCGATGCGAATGTTATATAACCCCGTTTGGTCTTGAAGTTATATTTCATCACTTCTCCGTTATACTTGTCTTTCCCGTCAATCAGTTCGGGAAGCTGCTTCACTACCTTGTAACCGGCACTGTCAATATAACTTCCATAGGCGTCAACATTGGAGGACTCGAAATACACTATAATTTTACCGCTTCTGAGTTCGGTTGTTCGATACTTTATCAATCCTTTGTTGTAGATCTCCATCCTTTTCTGTTTTGTGAAGAAAAGTATCGAATCTGTAGCTGAAGCATAAATCAGAGTGTCAAGGTCGCTCTTAGCTACTGAATCCTGCGTCAGAATGGTATCGGCAAGTACTGCGAGTGAATCATTTCCCAGAGGAATGCTGTCTCTGTCCAATTGATAACCCATCCTCACACTGCCTGTAAGGGGAGAACAGGCAACCGTACCAAGAACAATCAGTAATACTAAAAAGCGATTCATTAGTATTGGATTACGCTTCCATATTTGAATTTATTGTCTTAATGGATTCTTCAATTTTTGTACCGATCATATGGGCGACCCGTAAAGCTTTTAATCCGTCTTCGCCTGACACCACCGGGGTAGTTCTCTCGATTACCGCTCTAATAAAGAGTTCGAGTTCATATTCAAGTGCATTCACTTTCGGAGCCTCCGCCTGCTCATAGACAACACTTTTTGCATTGGCGCCAACACCGATAAGCCCGAATGAAAATGCTGCTCCTGATGGCTCACTCGGCGATACCAGTCTGTAGATTTCTGTTGTACCGGTTATAAAATCGAGAGTAATGTAGTTATCCTTTTGGAAGAGTCGCATTTTTCTCATTTTCTTTTGTGAGATGCGGCTCGCAGTAACCACCGCAACTGCCCCGTTTGCAAATTCTATCCTGCAGTTTGCAATGTCAGTTGTTGGAGATACAACGGCTATCCCGCTAGCATCCACTTTCACCACTTCACTCTTAACAAGGCTAAGAATGATATCGATGTCGTGAATCATCAAATCCAGCACAACTGCCACATCCGTACCTCTGGGGTTAAATTGGGCAAGCCGGTCTGTCTGAATAAATTTTGGTTCGAGATTATATTTGTCGACTGCGAGTATTGCGGGATTAAACCTTTCGATGTGACCGACCTGTATCAGTTTGCCTTTTTCTTTAGCCAGGGCAACGAGTTTTTCAGCTTCCTCAATTGTTGCTGTAACTGGTTTTTCTATAAATACATCAAGACCGTGCTCGAGACAAAATTTGGCAACACTGTAATGTGCTGTGGTGGTTACGGCTATCGAAGCAGCCTCACATTCCTGTACCAGCTCCTCAAGAGTGCCAAAGACTTTTATCCCAAATTCATTTGCGCATTTTTCTGCTCTTTCTTTGGAAGTATCATATACCCCCAAAAGCTCCGCTGATGCAATATTTTTAAGCATCTTGACATGGAGACTGCCAAGATGGCCTGTACCAATTACGCCGGTTTTTATCTTTTTCATCGAATTTCTGTCTTGTTTATTTGAGGAAAGAATTGAGCGGGAAAATGAGGGCATGGATCACCCGGGCAACCGGAACCATACCCCTCAAATTTTAAAAATGTTGGAGCCACTTTTCTTGAAACTTTTGAAGTGGTGTCTGAAATTCCTCTTCAATTTAAATTTCTGATCAGCTAAAAGAGCAAACTTTATTTTTACTCTTGTATCTCTGCACATTTAATCGAATTGTAAGGAATAAAAATCCTTACTGTTTCACCATTTTCTCTCTCGTTCCTTAGAAGCAAGCCATCATCGTAGGTGGCTTCAAGCTTCCCCATCTTGAAAACGATCTCATATACGGGAGTATTAGAGAAAGAATCGGTTACCAGTCCGTAATTTTCAAACATGGTAACATGTACAGATTTTCCTTTGAATTGAGACCAATCAAATTTCATAAACTTATCTGACTCCTAATTGAGCATAAACTTTTTTAGAATAACTGTTAAATATAATAAATTGATACTGACAGAACAAAATCTCTGTCGGACATTCTTGCAAATATCTGCAATATTTTCACTTTTTATTTATTGTTTGATCATCCAGCCAGCGAAGCATGGTGTTGATCGCAATAAATTTTGATCTTTTTTGTTTAACTTTCACATTCTCATCGTACAATCTCGCCAGCTCCGCCCCGACAATGAATACCATATTTGTATAATAGATCCAAAACGCTATCACTATCAAAAGAGAATAAGTCCCGTATATTTGTCCAAATGAAGCGAGATTATCGATATAATATCCAAACGCAAACTTTGCGAGAATCCAAAGTCCTGCAGCAGTCATCGCGCCAACAAACAATGAAACTTTCCTTATTTTTTTTGACGGTACTATCCTGTAGAAGAAATAGAAAAGAATAAAAATTGATAAAAATGAAACCGCAACAGTAAAAGTTTCCTTTAGCAATACCGAATCAAGCAATCCAAGAAAGGGCATCTCCATCGCTATCCTCTGAAGAACCATCAAAGCCGGCAAAATCAGGAATATCGCAAAAAACAGAACTATCATCACGAGTATCAGAAGAAAATCAACCAGTTTCGAGATAATTATGTTTTTCTGCTCGGGCACATCAAATACATTGTGCAGAACGGTCCTGATACTCGAGAAGAACCCCGATGCAGCAAACAATAATGCGCTGAAACCGATGATTCCGGCGACATTTTTGTACTCTACAAGCTCCTCAATTCTCCCGCCTATCATCGTCTTTGCAAATTCCGCATAACTCTGATACGGTATCAGCGCATCGATAAATGTATTAATCCTCCCGACAAATTCTACCGAGGTAAGAAAATTTCCCAAAATAAAGAACATGATAAGAGTAATCGGGATTATACATAAGAATAGAGAAAAAGCGAGCGCTCCCGAAAAAAGAAAGACATGATGCTGATCAAATCTGTCAATAAATCTTAATATCCACTCTACATAAACTTTGTAAAGCCCGTTAACCCGGTTATAGGTCGACTTCTTTTTGAACATTTCAGGTTCAAAAACGAACACTCCATCAAATATCAATACAAATATTTTGAAAAATGGCTTAACTTTTTCTTGCCATAAGTTCCGGAATAGCTTCATAATATCTTTCTTTTAGCTCCGATATCTCAAATTCAATATCATTTATCTTTACTTTTTTTCCCCCTGTTTTCCCTGCCACCTTGACTGGAACACCTTTTTCGTGTGCCAATGTCTCAAACTTGGACAGGTTTTCCGGTGCAATTGAGAAGACAATCCTTCCCTGGGTTTCGGAAAAGAAAGCGAAATCTTCGCGAGTGCCGGAGAAACTGACTTCTGCTCCAACAGGATTCTCTTCGTCCGCAATGCACGACTCAATTATTGTGACCACAACACCACCTTCAGACACATCGTGTGCCGAATTAACCATCCCCGACTTTATAACTGCAAGAGTGAAATCGTGCAGTTTTTTCTCTTTCTCCAGATCACAAACAGGAGGTGTTCCTTTTACCAGTTTGTGGATGATCTTTAAATACTCGGAACCGCCAATTTCTTCAGCATCCTCTCCGGCAACAATTATAAGGTCTCCTTCATTTTTGAAGTGCATCCCTGTAATGTGGGACAAATCTTCAATCAAACCAAGCATTCCAACTACGGGTGTCGGATATACTGCAGAATCCGGTGACTCGTTGTAGAAGGAGACATTCCCTCCTGTCACGGGTGTATCAAAAAATCTGCATGCCTCGCCCATTCCGGTAACAGCTTCTTTGAATTGCCAGTAAATTTCAGGCTTATACGGATTTCCAAAATTCAGGCAATTTGTGATAGCGAGTGGAATTGCGCCCGTACAAACGACATTTCTCGCAGCCTCTGCCACGGCGAGTTTGCCCCCTTCCCTCGGATCGAGATAAACGAACCTCGAGTTACAATCTGTTTTCACTGCTATCGCTTTATTGGTGTCTTTCAGGTATACCACAGCAGCGTCACCGGCTCCCGGTCCCTTTACGGTATTGGTTCTAACCATACTGTCATATTGCCTGTAAACCCATTTTTTGGATGCAATCACCGGAGACGACAAAACCTTCAGAACTGCAGCTTTCAGATCTCCGGGAACGGGAAGTTCTGTTTTTTCGAATTTTGCTGTTTCCTCCAAATAAAGTGGTTTCCGGGTCTCTCTGTCATATTGCGGAGCACCACCTCCAAGTACGAGATCGTAAGGATCTACATCGGCTTTTAACTCACCGTTGTAAAAGATTTTTACTCTTCTGTCTGCAGTAACTTCCCCGATTGTTTCGCAATGAAGATCCCATTTTTCGAAAACTTCTTTTACATCTTTCTCAAACTCTTTTTTTGCAACTACGAGCATTCTCTCCTGACTTTCAGAAAGCATTATCTCGTAAGCTGTCATCCCTGTTTCACGAAGTGGCACTTTTGACAAATCGATCGTCATGCCGTGATTCCCCTTCCCGCTCATTTCGGTGGTTGAGCACGAGATTCCCGCTGCTCCCATGTCCTGTATTCCCACAATGTAACCTTTTCTGATGACTTCCAGACTTGCTTCGAGCAACAGTTTTTCGGTAAACGGGTCACCAACCTGAACCGATGGACGCTTTGCCTCACTTTTCTCCGAAATTTCTTCGGAAGCGAATGTAGCACCATGAATACCGTCCCGTCCCGTGGATGAACCCACTATAATCACAGGATTTCCCGCTCCCTCGGCAGTGGCGGAAGCTGTCATTCCGTGTTTGACAACTCCGACAGCCATCGCATTTACTAAAGGGTTACCATGGTAACATTCGTCAAAATAGACTTCTCCGGCTACTGTCGGAACACCGAAACAATTTCCATAATCTGCGATGCCCTCAACCACCCCGTTGAAAAGGTATCTTGTCCGGTCGTCGTCAAGCGAACCAAACCGAAGCGAGTTCAAAGCCGCTATAGGTCGGGCACCCATCGTGAAGATATCCCTCAAAATGCCTCCGACACCTGTGGCAGCACCCTGATACGGTTCGACTGCAGACGGATGATTATGACTTTCGATTTTAAAAGCTATTGCGAAACCGTCTCCAATATCCACAAGTCCGGCGTTCTCCTCCCCCGCACCCACGAGGAGTCTCCCACCGCTTCTGGGCAATGTTTTTATCAGCTTAATGGAATTTTTATAACTGCAATGCTCACTCCACATTACACTGAATATCCCAAGTTCTGTGAATGAAGGCGTCCTCCCTAGACGGGTGCAAATATCTTCAAATTCCTCTTTGGTAAGTCCGTGTTCAAATGCCAGTTCAAGTGTTACTTCAGGTTCTTTCATTCGTCAATTCCATTGGTTTCTAAATTTTCGGTTAATTTCAGGCAAGATATTGCTGCCATATATCATAAAGTTGGTAAGTGGCAAAGATATCCCTCCCGCAATATTCAGCAATTTCTTTTATTCTCCCTTCATGATACATGTTTTTTACTTCAGAACCTGAAACATCTTTAGATTTGGGAGTTTTAATTCCAAAACTGTGACAGTAAAAATCGAGGTTGAATTTGCGGAATCCGCCATAAAAAGATAACTGTTCGAGAAGATCGAGGTGCAGCTTGCTGTCAAACCTGTTTCCCATCAAATTTTTCGAAGGTTTTATGCCAAGAAGTGCCGATCGCAACATCAGGAATGGAACATCAAATCCCCTCCCGTTAAAGGAAATAAGTTGATCAACTTTTGAAACAAATTCCCAAAACTTTATCAAAATTTCCCGTTCAGGCAATCCCTTGTAGCTAAAACCGGTCTCTTCCGACTGCCACACTTCCTCAGTCTCATTTTCGTAAAAAACATAGCCTTTTTGCTGCTCTACATAATACATCCCGATGACGACAACTTTCGATGTGAAAGGATACAAAGCTGTCCAGTCTTTAAGTTCCGCCTGTTTCCGTTCCTTATCCTCAGGGGTTTTTTCTTTTTCTGCGTCTCTCAGTAGGTATTCCTGCTGGCTCGGGGAAAATGATTCCCATGGCAAGGCGACAGTTTCTATATCAAAAACGATTCTTTTCATGTTCTTTTGCTCCTGTCAAAACTTCTTTTCTCAAATGATCCGACTTTTGCCGCAAATTCGTCACTCAACGGAGCTGTTTTTCCTGTTTTTTGATCAACCTGAGCAACAACACCGGATCCGTCGACCACCACTTCACCTGTAGTTTTATTCACGATTACATGCTCAAACCCGTAGGAGGAATTCCCAATGTAAGATATCCTTGTATGAATCTCGAGTTCATCATCATATTTCGAATGTCTTCTGTAGTTAATCTCATTCCTTACCATGAAAAAATCGAAACCATCGGTGAATAAACCTCGCTCGGGAATCAATCCGGCTTCTTTCAGATATTCGAGACGGGATTGCTCCAAAAAAGAGACATAAACAGCGTTATTGCAAACGCCAAGCATGTCAACTTCATGGAATCTTACTTTCAACTTTGTAACATGATAAAATGCGTGTCCGTTGTACTCAAACATTTTTACAACCTCCACAATATATTGAGTGCTTCGATAATCTGATCTTTATTCACATCCATGTGTGTTATAGCCCTTACTGTTCCAATTGGACCGGGAAGAAAACGAAGACCCTCCGCCTCACACTCTGCCATCAATACTTCAGGTGATTTTGTTCTGTGTTTGAAAATGAGAATATTTGTTTGAACAGAATCTGAATCAATCTCATATTGGGGCATGTTCGCAAGTTCTCTTGCCATAAATCCGGCATTTTCATGATCCTCATGAAGTCTGGAAATATTATTCTTCAGAGCATAAAGTCCCGCTGCGGCTAATACTCCAACCTGCCTTGCCCCACCTCCCCATGCTTTTCTGAACCGGAATGCCTCTTTGATAAAATCCCTGTTCCCGGCAATAACAGAACCAACAGGCGCTCCCAAACCTTTCGACAGACAACAGGAAACTGAATCGAAGTGAGAAGTAATCTCTTTTGGCTCCACACCGAGACTCACGGCAGCATTCCACACTCTTGCACCGTCCAGATGGAAAATAAATCCCTTTTCATGCACAAATTTTTCAAGTTTTTTTATTGTCTCAAGAGGATAAACCCTCCCCATTCTCCTGTTATGCGTGTTTTCAAGGGCAATTACTCTGGTTCTTGGCATGTAGTAGGCTTCGAGAGGTCTGATCGCTGGTGCGACCAGTTCGGGTGTCATAATACCGTCCTTTGTAAAAACCGGAAACAACTGTAAACCGCTCAATACTGCCGGAGAGCCAGATTCATAATAAAAAATATGCGATTCAGCATCGCAAATTACCTCGTCGTGTGGCTGTGTGTGGGTTTTGAGGCACAACTGGTTACCCATTACGCCGCTGAAAACGAAGAGTGCTGTTTCAAACCCCAAGAGATCTGCCGCATACTCCTGAAATTCATTTACAGTTGGATCTTCTTTAAAAACATCATCCCCAACTTCGGCATCGTACATTGCCCTTCTCATATCAGGCGAAGGTTTTGTAACTGTGTCGCTTCTTAAATCAATTATTTTCAAAATGTCATCCAAATTCTGTTTTAATTCATCTTCAAAAATACCACTTTTTTTCGTTTGCCTGACAATCATTAATTGAATTCCCGGTCTGGAAAGAGAATGGCTAAATGCGCTGCATCACGATATTATTTCCATTCAAAATAAATTTTATCCTTCCATGGAATTATTTTGCATAATGACCGGTTTTTAAATTATATTTGCATTGTACATAGTACACATTTTTGGACGGGTGTACATTATTAAGGGCAACCCGTAAAACTTTACAAAGACAAACAGCGTCTAAAATAGATAAAAGGCGATTTATTACTTAAAATTTACTTTGGCACATTTTTTGTAGCGTTATTATTGAACGAATGAGAACGATACAGACTATAGAGGTTTAATCATGAAAAGATTTTTTACAATTATAATTTTGGCCACCATACTGGTGGCAGCAGGTCTTCCCTCGATGAAGACTGAAACAAAATCAAGTACTCCAAAAGGTAACGGAGATAATCCACGCAATTTTGTATTGGAGCAAAATTATCCCAATCCGTTTAATCCTGAAACGACCATCAGCTATCATCTTCCAAACGCTGGTCAGGTGAGACTTTCAGTGTATAATCTCCTTGGAGTTGAAGTGGCAGTTCTTGTGGATGAGTTTCAGTCAACCGGAACCTACAGCATAAGATTCAACGCTTCGTCATTGCAGTCGGGAGTTTATCTTTACAAATTGAAAATGGGAAATACCACCCTCACACGGAAAATGACTTACCTCAAGTAATTTCATTTAATCTGTAATTAAAAGTTTTAAGGCTGTCTCATTCGGGGCAGCCTTTTTTAATTCATCCTTCAACCCTCTGCCCTCCTCATTCATCCTTCAGCCCTCTGCCATCTTTTTTCAGCCTTCAGCCCTCTGCCATCTTTTTTCAGCCTTCAGCCCTCTGCCATCTTTTTTCAGCCTTCAGCCCTCTGCCCTCCGCTTTCTGCCTTTTAAAAATGAACGGCAATCCTTTGATATTAGCTTGGTTATCCGTAACTTTATATGATACATATTTGGATAAAAGGTTTTCGAAATGCGGCTACACTATTTTATATTTTTTCTTACAATTGTTACTGTTTCAGCGTTTTCTCAGAATTTTGCGGGAAAGAAATTTGCTCTCGATCCGGGACACGGAAGTCCGAGGAATGCAACCTGCGAACCCGAGACCAAAAGGTTTGAAACATATGTAAACCATATCGTGATGCCCTATCTTAAAAGATACTTGCAACGGGATGGTGCGACGGTTTTTTCGACAAGAGGTGATTTCGATTCGCTCGGTGCATGCATGACACTCTCAGAAAGGGAGGCTGTAGCAAACAACAATAATGTCGATTTTTTCCACTCCATTCACCATAACGCCTTTCAAGGGACGAGCAATTACTCTCTTGTTCTGTTCGAACAGTTGAATAATACTGTTTGCCCCAACGGAAATCCACAATGGCCCGGAACTGCGGACAGCATGTCGATTTATATGGCAGCAGAACTTTATGCGGGACTTCAAACAACCGTTGGTTACCCCCGGGGTGACTATTGCTTCCTTGGCTACAATTTGGGTGTACTTAATGACCTGGCAATGCCGGGGGTACTCAGTGAGGGTTCATTTTTCGATTTCCCTGCAGAAGCGGCAAGACTCGCTAATCTTGACTATCTGATGACTGAGGCTGAAGCACTCTACCTGTCTTACCTGAAATATTACAAAAAGCCACTTCCTTCACATGGAAGTCTTGTCGGAATTGTTACAAATCTGACTACAGGCAATCCTGTAAAAGGGGTAAGAGTAGTCCTCACCTCACTAAATAAAACATATCAGATTGATTCTCTCGGAAACGGTTTTTACAGATTCGATTCTCTCGCACCCGGTACCTACCCGGTCTCGGTTTATTCAAATCTTGATACAACAAATACGACCGTAACAATTACCGCCGGTAAAATTAACAAAAAAAATCTCCTCAGCGGTTCTGCCGATGCTCCTCCGATTGTGAAATTATTGTCTGTTACTGCATCTGAGGGCGCTCTTAATCTGAGATGGGAACAACCCGCTGGACTCGTGGATTCGATCATGATTTACCTCTCAGAGACAGGTGCCATCCCCACAGGAAGCCCTTACAAGACAATAGCGGGGAATGTTACCACCCATATCCTTTCGGGACTAACGGCCAACCAGACTTATTATGTTGCCCTTAAAGCCAAAAATCTCTTCGGTATCAGTCCGGCAATCTCAAAAGTTTATGGAGCTCTCACCACCGGAAGTGGTGACCAGGTATTACTGGTTGACGGATTCAACCGTTATGGCGGCTCCGGAAGCTGGCAGCAACCTTACCACAATTTCACTTCCTATTACGGTGAAATTTTGGGTGAGTCTCTGCTCAGGTTTTCCACTGTCTCCAATATGGCTATTACCTCTTCCTCTCAAATAAAGCCATTTAAGTATCTTTTCTGGCTTTTAGGTGATGAATCGACCCTCGATGAAACTTTCTCCACAACTGAACAAACATTTGTGAAGGAATACCTTCAAAACGGCGGAAAACTTTTCGTTACCGGTTCTGAAGTGGCATGGGATCTCGACAGTCGTGGCACGACCACCGACAAGGAATTTTTTAATCAGTTTCTGAAAGCTTCTTATGTAGCTGACAACCCGACCCCCAATACACCTTCAGCATCGGGTGTTCCGGGTACTTTTACTGATGGTTTTTCTGCAACTTTTGGAGTGACATATCCTGAAGATTGGCCCGATGTTATTGCCCCGCTTAATGGCAGCACATCAATTCTTAGATATAATGCCACTCAAAATGCAGCCGTGGCTTTTGATGGTATGTTTCCTTCAGGAACAAACCCGGGTAAACTTGTTTATGTGGCTTTTACCGTGGAAACCATCGGCGATGCAACCAAGCGGAAAGCGCTCGTGGACAAGATTATGGGATACTTTGGCGGTTTTGTTTCAGTGGATGATTTGGCTGATGGCTTGCTCCCCGGTTCATTTTCAATGACAGTACATCCGAACCCTTTCAATCCATCGACAAAACTGACGGTGAATCTTCCAGAAGAAGGTCTCTACAAGATCAAACTCTTTGATATTCTTGGCAGAGAAATTCAAACTCTTTATGATGGGTCTCTTGTCAGAGGTTCACATTCTTACAATGTGGAAATGAACAATTTCCCCTCCGGAACTTATTTTATCCATGTTTCGGGAAATAATGTGAATTCTGTTCAAAAGATTTTACTCCTTAAATAAGTCCGGAAATTAAAATGAAAAAAATATTATTTATAACTCTTATTTCAGCAACACTTTTGTTAGGCCAGGGTATTTCGGTGACGATGAACCCGGTGCTCCTGACAAATGGTGATGCCCTGTATTCACTCGGAAAACTCTCTCCTGACGGGAAATACGCACTCTTGTCGGGAAAAGGATATACAAAAATTGAACTCCTTGAAATCCCGACAGGGAAATCGAAGATTATCACCGAGAATTCCCCCGGATCCGGTTGGGGTATGAGGTGGAACCGCGACAGCAAGAGATTCCTGTTTAAAATAAATGACAATTCTAACCCTGACAAGAAGACCATTTCTCTCTTCGAGTATAACGATGGAAAAGGATTGTCACAAATTGCCGGGCTGGATCCTGAATCGAACAATCTTTTCTTCTACACTCTTCTGGGAGATGGAATTTCAACCGAGGGGAAAAACGGGACCACCCAAATTTTGCGGAAATCAAACAGCGCAGATGATGTTTCTTATTCACTAAATGATGGAAAACTCACCGTCATTGACCCTTCAGGTAAATTGAAACAGGGAGCAACAGAACAGATTTCATTAAAAGAAAAAGTCCTCTTCGCAGAGTGGTCACCTTCGGGGAAAAGACTTGCTGTTCACTCAGCAGGCAATGGCATCTTTGTTTTTGATTTTGAAACAGGGAAAGAGTATAATTTCCCGAAAAGCGAATATCCTTCCTGGATAAACGATGATTATCTTGTCTATATGATGACCGAAGACGACGGATACACCCTGCTGAACAGTGAGGTTGTAGTTGCCAGGTTCGACAGGAGCGAGTCGTCAATTGTTACAAAGGACTTTATGGCCCCTGCTCTCTTTCCTTCGGCCTCGGGCGACGGAACGATTATATTTACAGCCAGTGATCATAAGATATATGTTACCAAAGTTGAATTTTATAAGAATTAAAATGAACTATTTTTTGTATTTTTACATTAATAATTCCCGGTAATCATTTCAATTAAATGCGAGGCACAAGCAGTTAATGGGACCTTCAAGAAATTTTAAAACAATCCCTGAACTTTTCAGAATTCTTGTAGATGACTATGGCAAAGACCCTTCAAAGGTTATGCTGAAGCATAAAGTCGGCAAAGAATATGTGGATATCACTTATCAGCAGGTCAAGTCGGAAGTGGAACTGATGGCCCACGGTTTTCTCTCGATTGGAGTAAAAGAGGGCGACAAAATTGTCCTTCTTGCAGAAAACCGTCCTGAATGGATGATGCTCGATTTTGCCATACTTGGAATTGGTGCTGTGGATGTCCCCCTCTATCCCTCACTTACTCCAAATGATATCGGTTTTATAGTTAACAATTCTGAAGCCAAGGTTGTAGTCGTTTCCAATAAACTGTTGCTCTCGAAGTATCTGAAAGTAAAAGATCAATGCCCGAGTGTCGAGAACATAATTGTGATTAACGAAAAGGATGCGGATGATTCGATCTCCGGTCTCTACTCCCTCAAACAACTGCAAAAAAGGGGTGAAGAACACAGGAAATTCAGTCCGGGTCAGTTCGTCGAAATGAATTCCCGTGTGAAAGAGTATGACCTGTGTACTATAATCTACACTTCCGGAACCACCGGTGAACCTAAAGGCGTGCTTCTCACCCACCACAATATCATTTCCAATGTCCTCGCTGCCCTGGAAGTGATTGCGGTAACTCCTACCGAAGTTTTTCTTTCTTTCCTTCCTCTCTGCCACATTTTTGAGAGGATGGCGGGGTTTTATCTCGCTCTCGCGTCGGGAAGCCAGGTGGCGTTCGCTCAAAGTATCGAAACGGTCCCCCAGAACATGGTGGAAGTGCGACCAACTCTCATGACCGCTGTGCCCAGACTTTTTGAGAGATTCCATGCCCGTGTGATGAAAACTGTTGAAAGTGGATCAGAGAAAAAACAACAAATTTTCCATTGGGGACTTCAAGTCGGAAAAGATTATGTCAAAGCAAAAAAAGCCGGCAAGATACCAATGGCTCTTAAATTGAAGCATAAAGCGGCTGATGCTCTCGTGCTTAAGAAAATCAGGGAGAGAACCGGAGGCAGGTTGAAGTTCTTTGTCTCAGGCGGAGCAGCTCTTCCCGGACCAATCGGTGAATTTTTTGAAGCTCTTGGGATATTGATTCTCGAAGGTTACGGACTTACAGAGTCTTCCCCTGTGATAGCAGTAAACAGAGTTGAAGCATACAAATTCGGCGCCGTTGGTAAAATTATTCCCGGTGTACAGGTTAAGATAGTTAAGGAACATCCTGAAGATCATGATGGTGAAATTCTTGCAAAGGGACCAAACATCATGCAGGGTTACTACAAACTCCCGCACGAAACTGCCGAGACCATAAAGGATGGCTGGCTCCACACCGGCGATATCGGCTACATCGATGCCGATGGATTCCTCCTGATCACCGACCGGAAAAAGAATCTTTTCAAAACCTCGGGTGGAAAATATGTTGCCCCGACACCAATCGAAAATCTTTTCCTCGCCAACAAATATGTCGAACAGTTTGTTCTAATCGGTGATAAACGAACTTTCCTAAGCGCACTGATTGTACCCGATTATGATAATCTTAAGGATTTCGCAAAAGCCAATAATGTCGAATATGTGGATATCCCGGATTTAATTAAGAAAAAGGAAATCATTCAGCTCTACGAAAAAGAAATCGTAAACATTCAGAAACCTCTCGCGAGCTATGAAAAAGTGAGAAAATTCGCCTTGATGGAAAGAGCTTTTACGATCGAAGATGGAGAGATGACACCTTCAATGAAAATCAAAAGAAAGATTGTCGAAAAGAAGTACGCCGAGGAAATTGAAAGAATGTACGCATAGATTTGCTTCTCAGGAATAAAATTGAGACGCACTAAAGAATACTGGATCGAGAAACTTCATTTGAAGCCACATCCTGAAGGAGGTTTCTATGGTGAAACATACCGTTCTGAAGAGGAGATTGAGAAATCTGCCCTTCCCGAAAGGTATGGCAGCAACAGATCATTTTCGACTCAGATATACTTCATGCTCGTGTCGGGAAATTTCTCCGCATTCCATAAAGTAAACTCAGACGAGACATGGCATTTCTATGACGGTTCTACTGTGCTGTTGCACTGCCTCCACCCGGATAAAGGAGTTATAACAACAATGCTCGGACTTGAAGACGGTGCCGAACCACAGTTTACTGTAACTCGAGACATATGGTTCGCTGCAGAGGTTGCAGATGGCGGTGATTTTTCTCTGGTTGGTTGCTCGGTTGCGCCCGGTTTCGATTTTAATGATTTCCAACTGGCGGATAAGGATGCCCTCTATTCGCAATTCCCTCTTGATATCGTGCAGAGACTCTGCCGTTAGAATACTCAACGGACTTCAAACAGTTCTTTAAAATGGAAAAGGCTGTCTCATTGCGGGACAGCCTTTTTTAATATTTGAGCAGAAATCAATGTTTCAGTTTATGTACAAGATCAAGTTCGATTGCCTCTTCTGAATAAAAAGCCTCGCCGTAATCTTTCCCGATTCTGAATCCATACAATTTTGATCTTGATTCAATGAAGTCGAGAAAACCTTGTTTGCTGATAAATGTCTCAGGCTCTTTGTTTTTGGGGTCAAAAAACTGACTCGAGAACGCCTTTACAGATTTCATCTTTGTATCAAAGTATCCTGAAATATCAACTATAAACGAAGGCTCAAACTCATAAGTCTGCATGTAATAATAGAGAGCCGAAGGTCTGTAAGATGGTTGCATATGTTCATTTTCGAATGTGTGGATTTTTCCAACACCTGAATAGAAATATGCCTGTTTTGCGAGCTGACTCACTGCGATATGATCAGGATGCCTGTCATTAAAGTATGGCGCAAAAATAACTTTAGGCTTGTATTTTCTGATCGCATGAATAAACTTCAGCAGATTTTCGCGATTAACCTGTATCTCACCATCAGGAATGTTAAAATTGTCTCTAAACTCAGCTTTCAAAACAATTCCTGCCTGAATGGCTTCGTGTTGTCTGATCTCGGCAGAACCACGGGTTCCCAGCTCACCCCTCGTACAGTCAATTATTCCAACCTTCATCCCGTGTGATGCAAGTTTGGCGATGGTACCACCCATTGAGAGTTCGGCATCATCCGGATGTGCAGCAAAAACTATAACATCAATCTTCATCTTTATTGCCTTATTCGACTATCGACATGTAACGGTCAACTTCAGGGATAACGGTCGACTTTGCATAATCGGTTTTTAAAGTAATAAGTATATCTTTTGCTTTTTCTTTATTGTTCATTTCTATGTAAACAATTGCAGCATTCAAAAGATATTGTGCGTTCATCGGATTGTCTTTTGAGAAACTTGCTGCCTTCTCATAACCTTCAACGGCTTTTTCATATTCTTTTTTCATTTCATAATAGCCGGCTTTGCCAACTTCAGCAGCAGCTTTGAAAATCGGGTTGCTGCCGGAATAGTCATCGTAATATTTGAAAGCTTCTTCCTGTTTGCCAAGGTAGCTGTATGCGTTCGCAGCATAAATTTTTGCAGCCTCACCATTCTCTGTTCCGGAATAATCTTCGGCTATTTTTTTCAAACCGATAATTTTCTTTGCGGGATCACCGTCAATTGCCTGAAGATACGCACCTGATTCATACTGCGAAAGAACAAGCGTAAGAGCTGTTCCTGCAGCTTCATCATTCTGCTTTTTGTTAATTCCATAAAACACGATAGCTGCTATTATTATAACAAATGCAGCCAGACCGCCGAAAACAATCTTTTTATTCTCTTCGTACCAGCCGAGAACACGGTAATACAGTTCTACCGATGCTTCTCTCTTGATTTCTTTTTGTTTAAATTTGCTGACAGGTTTAGCCATTATTAACCTTTCTAAATTCTAAAAATTGCGAATAACAAAGATAACCGTAATTTCTTTAAATTCCTACACGAATATGGTTTGAAAATATCCATCCTCTCCCCCCATGATAAACTTCAACCCTGTAAACCCCTTTTTCATAAACAACAAACTCAATATCACTGCCTGTAGTCTCATCAATCACCCTGCCATTATGAACAAGTTTCATCACAGCGAGCTGAGCAGGCACGAGAACCCGCAGATTGATTTTTTCGCCATGCGGAACCGTGTCACCCATATTGTATGTTTGACCTCCGGCATCCGCAAAAAACCTGAACCCAGTCGCATCACCGTGATAGTAATTCGCAACGAAACTTCTTCCTTCTTTTAGTGCTTCAAGTATCAGTTTTTGATAATGTTTCTGAACCGCAGGGTCATCGGTCGGATACATGCGTTCAGGAAGTATCACATATGTCCTGATCGATTTATAAAGTACTTTGTAGGGGAAAACCTCCACTTCAAAAAATCCGAGCAGATTCACCCGGTGGGCATGTGCATCTATTCCACCAATGGCTGTGACTTTCCGCTTCAGGTTCAGTCTGTCCCAGACCTCGAGTGTTTCCTCCGCAGGTCGGTCAATTGTTCTGAGTGGATGTACAAAAGAATTGTATTTATTCTGCTCGGTGAGGTTTTCCATCCACTCCGACATGTGGTTCCAAATCTCAATTCCGGTGAAATCTGAAATTTCCCAGTCAGTCCAAGGATAAGGAGGGTGCTCTTCCATTGAGTCCCGCTTTTCGTGCGGGTGTGCCAAAAACCCGATTCCACCGGCATCATTAACAGCTTTTACATACTGTGCTGCCGGCATTCTTGTGGAGAAGGTTTTATCAACTCCAAAAGCGAGGTAGTGATTCTTATTCTCTTTATCATTTATCTCGCATCCCACAATAAGAAGTGTCTTGCCATAAAATCCCTCGTAACCTTCATCTTTCGCTCTTAGAGTGTTGTGATCGGTGAGAATTATGAAGTCGAGCCCCGATTCATTGGCGAGGTTCGCTATTTCACGAACTTCGCCCGAACCGTCTGAAAATTTTGAATGTATATGCAGGGATCCTGAATAAACAAACATTTAAAACTTGAACTCGTCGATTATTTTTTGCACTTCTGCTGCAGTAAGTGTTTTCTCTCCCGAACTCTCCTGGTTTTTAGTCTCTTTTTTGGGAATTTCTTTCATCGCGTTGTTCTGGTTTATCACCGGGTTACCCGCTCTTGCTCTCAGTCTTTCTTCAATTTCCTGAAGATAACTTTGCGAACGGGTAATATTATCACCCATTCCCGAGAGTGAATTTCCATGATTTACCGGATTCACCTCAAATGCAAGATGCTTTATGTTCATAAGGTGTTTGGCGCTCACATTTTCTGAAACGATGGAGCCACCCCATGTTCCTGGTCCCAATGTCAGAGATGGAAGAAGTGCTGTTGTATAGCCAACCGCCCCTATCGAGGAAACGGTATTACACAAAATTCTGAAAGCCGGTTTCTCTAATGCAAACTTCATTATAATTTCACGGTCGTTCGAATGAATCACCATTGTGTGACCTACCCCGCCGAAATGCAGGAGGTCGATACATCTATGGCAGCCTTCAAGCCAGCCGTCTACAGTATAAAAAGCAAGTATCGGAGACAATTTCTCGTAGGAAAGAGGTTCTTCCTTCCCGACTTTATCACATTCAGCCACAAGAACTTTGATATTCTCCGGAACAGTGAATCCAGCATAGTTGGCGATCCATGGGGCAGGTTTTCCCACTATTTCAGGATTTACTCTGCCACCTTTAAGAATTGCAGCCCCGAGCTTCTTTTTCTCTTCCTCATTAACAAAGTAGCAACCGGCGGATTTTGCCTCTGCAATCGCCGTTTCCCTGATTGACCTGTCAACTATCATAGCCTGTTCGGAAGAACAAAGTGTACCGTTGTCAAAGGTGGTGCCGTAAACAATATCGAGAACCGCTTTTTTAACATTGGCACTTTTCTCAATGAATGCAGGAACATTACCGGCTCCCACGCCGTAGGCAGGAGTCCCCGAACTGTAAGCAGCCTTCACCATCGGAGTGCTTCCGGTGGCGAGTATCACTGCGATGTTTTTATCTTTCATCAGGGCTTCTGTGCCCTCGATTGTCGGTGTACGGAGGCATTGAATCAATCCTTTCGGAGCACCTTCCCTCTCAGCCGCCTGTGCAACAATTGCGAGGGCTTCAGCAGTACAGTTCACCGTTCTGGGATGAGGAGAAGCAACGATGCCGTTTCTGCACTTCAGGGAAATAATAGCTTTAAACATTGCCGTTGATGTAGGATTGGTGGAAGGAACCAGTGCGGCTACAACTCCCATCGGTTCTGCAATTTTCAGTACCTTGCCGCCGTGCAAACTCTCGATTACACCACAACTTTTAAGGTCTTTTATCGATTCCCACACATTTTTTGTGGCAAACTGATTCTTTACTACCTTGTCCTGCCACTTGCCAAATCCGCTCTCTTCACAAGCCATTTTTGCGAGTTTCTCAGCAGCAGCATAACCTGCATCAGCCATCGCCTTTACAATGCGATCAACCTGATCCTGTGAGAAATGCTTGAATTCCATTTGAGCCTCTTTGGCTCTCCTCGAAAGCTCTCTTGCCTCTTGTATCGAGAGCAGGTCTTTATCAATATTCATTGAATTTCCTTAAAAAATCTCATCTCGAAATATATAGATTATTTCCCTAACTATCAATTCTATTAAATATTGAGTTGGGAGATGTTTCATTACTTCAGAACTCCTGAACCTCGGAACTCCAGTACCTCAGTATCTCGGAAGTTCAGAGGTTCTGAAACTCTGAGGTTCTACTTCACAAAAAGCATCTTATCCGAGCGGATGAACACGGGTTTCAGGTTTGCATCCCTCACGGTGAGGTTGTAGAAATAGACTCCTGATGCCATGTCATTCATCGTGCCTGTCTTTCCCGGGGTGAAATCCCTCTCATGCTCTCCGGCAGGAAGCCAGCCGTTGTTCAATACCGCAACGGTTGACCCGTTTACATCGTAAACCCTCAGGATCACCTCTCCCGGTTCTTCAAGCCTGAATCTTATTGTTGTGGATGGGTTGAACGGGTTGGGATAGTTTTGGTAGAGTACCACTCCCTTGGGTGAAAGTTCTCCTCCTTCTGCAATATCAGTCAGTACCACCGTTACACTGTCCCATTTGCTAACAAGTCCCTGATTATCCCTCGCTGTGATTTTGTATGTATAGTTTCCTGTCGGGTCAGAGATTGAATCGGTAAACATTGTGTCTCTGCCCGTATATATTCTGTTTAATTCTCCCGGGATGAAATACGGGTCTCTCCCCCTGTGAAGTGAGAATGAATTGAAATCCGCCTCTGTACCTCCCCGCCAGTGAATCTCCATCCTCCCCTCGCCTTTCAGGAGAGTGCCGGAGGCATCACCACGCGAGGGTAAAGGGGGTGAGGTGACAAGAGTAAAACTCGGTTTTTTGGGTGCCAGGTCAAGATATTCGTATCTCTGACCGTAGGGACCTCCATACCTTCCGATGTCACTTCTGGTTCCGTCAACATCAAGTATAGTCGGGTCACCGGCATCTATGAGGGGGGAATACATCTGAAGACGGTAGTTGCTGCTGTCAGTGCCTTCATACATCGGGTCATACGAGGTATAGATTAGAGTATCGGGATTAAGTTTTGAAATGTCATTGGAGATTGTGCCGTTGCCATAAAAGTTGTTGTAATTGATGCTGCCTGCAACCACATTTTCTCTGTATAAATCGAATACTACACCACATGAATCAACAGTGTTGTTTATAAAATTAATTGGTGAGTATGCTGTCCAAGGTTCTACAACATTAGTGAATAATCTGAAGATATTGTTTGCAAAAAAACCCCTCCCCAGCCCAACACCTGTTGACGCATTACCCCCAAAAGAAATCAAATTATTGTAGAATCTGGCTGTTCCCCCAAAAAGTCCTAATGCAATCGCTTTCCAATCATTGTACAGAATCAAGTTTTCGCTTATAAGTCCCGTACTCAATGATAATGTGTAAATATTTTTATACATGATGTTTGACCTTATTTCTATTGGAGGTGCAGATGTTTGATAAGCAGTTTCTATAGCTGTTTCTGCACCTGTAAATAGATTCATTGACGCTTCTCCTGTTCCTGACCACACCGATAGAGCGTACCGAAAATTACCAAGAAACAGGTTGTTACGAATTCGAACTTTTGTTATTCCTGCAGGCCATGAAATATACAAACCACTGTGATAAGTAGTAGCCTTTTTTGTTCTAAAAGTGAGGTTTTCAAGTGTAATGTTATCCCTCATGAAAAATGCATATATCTCCGAAAACTGAGGAAACCCGCTCAAATCCACAATACAACTGTCAACATCAATACCGATTATTGCAAGGTCTCTTCCCTGGTGTTCTGATACCACCTGCTCCCTGTAAACACCTGTTCCGATCAGTATCGTATCTCTACTCTCACACATGTCCACAACTTTCTGTATGCTGTCAGATGCAGTTGCCCAGGTGGTGTATGGATACACAGGGGTTGGATTCCCCGCTTTTACATAGCGGATGGTTGGTACAACAGCCCGACCGCTCCCTGAATGTGGAGTCCGTCCAGAGTGACCCTTCTCAGCAATCTCATCTTTTTTGTTGAGGTATCTTGTCTTTATATTGCTGTCCGTCTTACTGAGCATTTGGCTGTTCTTCAGCGAGAAGCGTTCCGGTATTCTATCCTTGTCTCTGCCATAAACATACCAGATTAACTCATCCATCACTTCAATATTATCGATGTAAAGTTCTCCGTGATTCACTGTGCTGATACCTTCAGGAAGTACAACTGCATACGATATATTCATCGATTTTATGCTTTGCGGATCGATTGTACCGGATGAACTGTTATTGAAACTGCTTATTATTCGCAAATCGTATGGAAGAATGATCAGCGTAAAAAACTCATCGGACAAATCGTCCCATTTTACTTCCTTCCCCGCTAATGTGACGGTTGTCGTCTTCCCCGATATGTCTGTCAGGTTCAGGTTCACCCGTAATGAACAAACCGTGATGTTCGAATCAGGCCTTCCTCCTCCCTTTAACTTAAATTGTGCCAGATATTGTATCAGCATTGAATTTGGAAGTCCCGGCAGATTTGTAAAATTGTAATCCCTTTCCTGATAAATGAAAGGACCTTCAACGAGTGTGATTTCCTGGCGGGTTTTGGTGCAGGTTGTGTCTGTCAGCCACCTTTCAGATAATTTGGTTTTGACATAACTCCCCAATTGATCGCTTATGACAGTTGTGTAATTGGAGTCACGGTTCATTCTGACAGTGCCGGGATACATACCACCACTGCCTCCTTCTGCCTCCCAGATATTATGGATAGCGTGAGAGAGTAGTTTCTCCCAGTCAATTTGGCTGTCATCGGGTTCAGATATATTCCAAAAGCTGTTTTGTGCAAAATTTTTCCCGAAAGGTATCCCGTTTGGTACCTGTGATTTTATAGTTTGTCCCAAAATGATTGAAAAAATAACACAACTTAATAAACTGTATCTACAGGTCATTGATCCGTCTTCTTTTAGTTTTTACAAATTGTTGAACCCCGGTCCCTCAGTTTCTCCAAAGTTCTGAGGTTCTGAAACTCTGAGGTTCTATTTCACAAAAAGCATCTTCCTTCTCCGGACTGCATATATCTACTCGAGTATAACGGTAAATGTTTTATGTTCCTTATCCACAAAAATTTCCTGCTTCAAGGGGGTCCTTCCTTCCTTGATGATTTTAATTTTGTGATTTCCCGGACTCAATTTCACAGGAAGATTATGATCAGTTTTCTTGAAATCCACAAAAAGTTCGGCATCGGGTGGTGATATGGTAAATGTCACTTCAATTATTCCGGGATCATTTTCAGCAAGCTTTGGCTCAATCGAATAGGGCAAAACATCCGACGGTTGAAGTGGTGGTATATTAATCAGAACGGGTTTGAACCCCGGAGCAGAGACCTCTATTACCTGATCGTGAGTATCAAATATTACGATGTACCGTTTTTCCGCTGCTTCAAAAACGGGACCAATTAAGGTATCAGTCTTGCAGGTAAATTTTAGATTATCGAGGGAAGAGTAAACTATCAGGGCAGCCCTGTTCGGAAAGATGTAGAAATCGGGTTCGCCGCCTTTATATTGTGTGGGCCCGGCTTTTAGTTCGTTTTCCTGAGAAGAGAGGGGACAGGAAAGGAGTGCCAAAATTATTAACAGGAACAGATTTTTCATAGTAATTCTCAATTAGTAAATCTCAAAATACAAAACCCCGTCAAACTAAAGAAATATCAATAAAAATATTCAGAAAACAACAAAAAACCGTGTGATCAGAAGAATTTGTGCTACCATTTTTGTGTACAGTCTGCTCTCCTGAACTTTACTATGTTTGTATCGGAAATTTTAATCACATTTAAAGCGGATGATATATGAACACAAAAACCATAAAAGCTTATGGCACAGAGACCCACGATACACCGATCCATGGTATGGAAATAAAACGGCGGGAGCTGCTACCGAACGATGTTGAGCTGGATATCCTTTACTGTGGCATCTGCCACTCTGATCTGCATCAAATCAGGAATGAATGGGGATTCACCACATATCCTGTCGTTCCCGGTCATGAGATAGTCGGAAGGGTAACCCGGGTTGGCGCGGAAGTGACAAAATTTAAGACGGGTGAACTTGCTGCCATTGGGTGTATAGCCGACTCATGCAGAAAATGTGAATATTGTGAGGAAGACCTGGAACAGTTTTGTGCTGAAGGAGTAATTTTTTCCTATAACAGTCCTGACAAGCACACAGGCTTAATGACATACGGCGGATTCTCCGAGAGTTATGTCTGTGATGAAAATTATGTACTTCGTGTACCTGAAAATCTCGACCCGGCATCAGCGGCACCACTTCTTTGCGCAGGAATTACAGTTTATTCACCGCTGAAACACTGGCACACAGGACCGGGAAAGAAGGTCGGTATTCTTGGAATGGGCGGTTTGGGACATCTTGCCATTAAGATTGCTAAGGCTATGGGTGCCGAGGTAACTGTATTTACGACTTCAGCATCGAAGATCGAGGATGCAAAAAGACTTGGTGCTGACAACGCTGTTTTATCCACCGATGCGGCAGAGATGAAGAAATATGCCAGGAAACTTAATCTCATTCTCGATACCGTGTCGGCAAAACATGATGTGAATACCTATCTCAATCTTCTAAAACTGGACGGAAGTGTCGTCATGGTCGGTCTTCCCGCAGAACCCCTCGAGATACATGCTTTCAGTGTGGTAATGGGAAGACGCAGCTTTTCGGGATCGAGCATAGGAGGAATTGCTGAAACCCAGGAGGTACTCGATTTCTGTGCAAAACACAACATTACAGCGGATATCGAAATGATTCAAATTCAGGATGTTGCCGGGGCATTTGAACGGCTCGAACGGGGTGATGTTAAGTACCGGTTTGTCATCGATATGGCTTCGCTGAAAAAATAAGCCGGGCTTAAGAAATCTGCGGTCATAATTGTTGATTTTGAGAGAATAAAAAGTGATTAAATGTAAACAGAACGCTGTTCGCTGTTAAATTTTCCTTTTTATTCTCTCTTTTTTGTATATATTCGCCTCCATATCTCAATTAATTGTCCCGCAGTTTTCATCATACAGTCGGAGGCATATTGTTATGAAAAAAATTGTACCTTTTTTAATCTTTCTTTTCTTCCCTCTTGTTTCGAACGCCCAGTACGGGGATCATCTCTCGGTTTATTTCGGCGGCGGATATGGCTTTCTTCTCAGTTCCTCAACGGGTGTTACCAAATTTGTTGACCGTTACAATTTCACGCGAAAAGCTGTTATTTCAAAACAGATGGAGACCCCCGGCATGATGTCAGGATTCTCTTTCCAGACGGGGATGAAGGGTATGGGATTGATGTTTGAACTGGGAATAACTTCAGGCAGCGGCAAAATGACATCTGAAGCCGACCCTTCCAAAGTAGCTCCGGGTAGTGCCACGAGCAGGGAAATCGACCTCAAATTCAAAGGCTACAACCTTACATTTGGTTTTCAATTTGGAGATCACGGGGTTGCCCTGGGTCCCGTAATGGATGTTTCGATCATAAATCTCTCCTTCGAAACAAAGACTAACACAAGCGGTGCCGTGGGGGATGATATCGGTACAAATGTTGGAATTGGTGCCGGACTTCAGATCGTCCTCGGTGATATGGAGGAACGGTCTTTCGAAATTGTGATTAAACCGTCATACATCTTCAGCCTTTTTGGTCCCGATTTTGAAAATCTCTATAAACGAACCGGAACAACTCCCGAAGAAAAAGATTATTTGCCTGACACAAAAGGCGGGTTTGGTGGTTTTCAACTGAATATTGGCATAAATGTCGGATTTAACTGCATTTAGATGATGCCGGATTGTTCAGCAACAGTCAGGGCGTGTACAGATAAAAAGGAAACTTTTTTTTAATCACAGAGTATATTGATTTAAACCATTAAATCCATTTAATGAGATAACGATATGCTCAAAATTTTCAAACTTTTTTGTTCCCTTTTGATTGTTTTTCCTGCCTGGTCACAGTATTACGGTAGCATAGATGCTCCATTTTCCGCCTGGGTGACGGGAGGAGCGGACTTCTATTCCATTAACTCCACCGGTCTCGAAAATTTCGCTTATCGTTTCAATTCTGACAGAACTTCAATTCATTCCACTGTGATGAAACCTCCCCAAATGCTTTCGGGCTATTTTGTCGGAGGGGGTTTCGGCGTAGACGGGGTCGTGGTAGAGTTTTTTTATGCACACCATAAGGGTTCGATGAACTCAGAGATCGATCCGCTTTTCGCGACTGACGGAAGTTTCGGCAGATCAATAGACTTAACAGGCAACACTTTTAATATCTCGAGTGGCTATCTCTTTTCGATATTTGAAGGAAGTTTTGCAGTAATCGTACCGACCTTCGAAGCCAATATTACTTCGCTCTCATTTACAACAAAGACCACCAATTCACCCAACGAGATAAAGGGGGATATCGGCACATCAACCAATATATCGATTGGAATGAGTTTCCTTCTCAATCTGACAGGGTCTTTTTACCTCTATGTAAAACCATCATATAATATTGACGCTTTTGGTCTCGACTTCCGGCCCCTCTACGAAGGCACCTCCACATATTACCGCCATTTGAGGGAAACTACAGGTTCCTTCGGTGGCTTTGAAATAAAAGCCGGTATTGCGATTGTTACGGGGTGTTTTTAGCCATTCTGAAAAAGGGGTAAAATTCAATATTTTTCAATATATTTGACGACCACAAATCTGAAAAGAAGAATGAAAAACCGCCTCCCTCTGGGACTGCAGAATTTTGATGATCTGAGACGGAAGAAGAAAGTCTATGTCGATAAGACAGCTTTTATTGCTGAATTGATATCAGATTATAAAATTGTATTCCTTTCCAGACCCCGCAGATTTGGAAAATCCCTTCTTCTTTCGACCATTAAAGAACTTTTCAGCGGAAACAGGGACTCGTTTGAGGGTCTTTATATTCATGACCGGGTTAATGTTGAAAAACTTCCTGTCATTTTGCTGGACTTTTCCTTAATAGCCAACAGTGATGCAGACACTTTCAAAAAATCGATAATCATTTACCTGCAGGAGATTGCAAGGGAATATTCTGTCGAGATTGATACAGATGTGCCACAAATGGCAATATTTCTCCTCGTAAACCGTATCCACACAGTTACGGGTAAAAAGACAGTTATCCTGATCGATGAATATGACAAGCCGATTGTTGATCACATAACCAACCCTGCCAAAGCATCGGAAAACAGAGAGATACTACAGGGTTTCTTTGGTGCCATCAAAGGTCTGGATCAGTTTATCGAGTTTCTCTTTATCACAGGGGTGAGCAAGTTTTCGAAGGTATCTCTTTTCTCGGGATTCAATCAACTCACCGACATTTCATATGATCCCAGGTTCAATGATATATGCGGCTACACCCAGGAAGAACTGCAATCTTCTTTTACCCCTGAACTCGACAAATTGAATTCCGTATTTGATGCTCCCCGTGAGAAGTTAATGGAGCAAATTAAATACTGGTATAATGGTTACAGCTGGGACGGAAAGAATACAGTTTATAACCCCGTATCGATATTGAATCTTTTCAGAATTAATGAATTTCAGAATTACTGGTTTGCAACCGGTACCCCAACATTTCTTTTAAAAAAAATAAAAGAAGATTCGGTTTTTATCCCAGAACTTGAGGCACTTACGATAGACTCAACCGGGTTGGAGTCGTTTGACATCGAAAACATCAGTCTGCGGAATCTTCTTTTACAGACAGGATATCTTACCGTTAAGGGAAAGACCTCCGGATTCTCAGGCGTTACCTACACTCTCGGCTACCCAAACTATGAAGTAAAAGATGCGTTTTATTCCTTTATATATGGATATCTGACTGAACGGAAAGTGGATGAAGTCAATTCAATCGCTGCAAGAATGAAAAAATCTCTCATTCAACAAAATCCTGACCTCTTCCTGTCTGATCTGAAATACCTTTTCGCACAGATTCCTTCCATGCTCTATATTTCAGAAGAAAAGTACTTCCATTCACTTTTTATAACCATCGCTTTTCTGATTGGTCTGAAGGTGGAATCCGAGGTGAGTACAAATATTGGACGAATTGATACTGTTCTCGAACTGGAGGATAAATATTATCTTCTCGAATTCAAATACTGTAAATCTGCTCAATCCGGAATTGATCAAATCAAAGACAAGAGGTATGCAGAGAAATATCTGCGTTCAGGGAAACAGATAATTTTCGTTTCCCTTGCCTTTACCAGACATGAAATTACCATGCAAACGGAAAACTTCCGGGAGTAATTCCCCCCCCATTACTGCATTATTGGATTATCTGCATTACTGCATAAAAAAAAAGCCCCTCCATTTCTGAAGAGGCTTAAAACATTACTGCATTATTGCATTACTGCATTAAAGAAGGGTTTCTTCCGTCTCTGCAGTATCTGTTGCATTATCATCGTCATCCGGAACTACCTTAGCGATGTCGGTAATCGAATCGTTATCCTTCAGGTTGATGATTCTTACACCCTGGGTGTTTCTTCCCATTGTGCGGATATCCTTGGCAGCCATTTTAATGACCATGCCACCTGAAGTGATGCAGATAAGTTCATCGTTGTCGTTGAGTTCCATGATCGACATCAGTTTACCCGTCTTTTCAGTGGTTTTCACGGTAATGATACCCTTTCCGCCACGGTTGGTAACACGATAATCGTTCACATCCGACCGTTTTCCATAACCTTTGTCGGTAACCACCATTACGGTGCTTGTGCGTTTGATAACGAGTGAACCGATTACGAAGTCACCTTTCTCGAGTCTGATACCGATAACGCCGGTTGCGGCTCTTCCCATGTCACGAACAGCACTCTCGTCGAAACGGATGGCTATACCGTCGTGGGTACCGATGATGATATTGTCACCGGCTTCGCAAAGCTTGGCGCTGATGAGTGAATCACCTTCATTCAGATTCAGGGCGATAATTCCGCCGCGTCTTACATTACCGTAAGCCGAGAGGACAGTTTTCTTGATAACGCCATTTTTGGTAGCCATTATCAGGTACTGATCATCCTTAAACTCTTTAACGGTTACGAAAGCAGTGATCTGCTCGTCAGGTGTTTTCTCAATCAGATTGAGGATCGACCTTCCGAGTGCGGATCTTCCGACATCGGGCACTTCGTGTACCTTGAGCCAGTAGCAGCGACCCTTGTCGGTGAAGAACATGATGTAGTGGTGTGTCGAGGCAACAAACATTGTCTCCACGAAATCACCTTCTTTTGTTCCGGCACCGGTTACACCTCTTCCGCCGCGTTTCTGTTTTCTGTATCCGCTCGCAGGGAATCTCTTGATGAAACCTCTGTGGGAAATGGTAACCACCACATCCTCTTCAGCGATCATGTCCTCGAGTGAGAAGTTTTCATAGTCATAAATGATTTCGGTTCTTCTTTCGTCGCCAAATTTGTCGCGAAGAGCTATGAGTTCCTCTTTAATGATGAGATTTCTCTTCTCTTCACTTTCGAGGATGCCTCTCAGTTTCTCAATCAGTTTGATAAGCTCTTTATATTCCTGCTCAATTTTCTTTCTTTCGAGACCGGTCAGCCTTTGCAATCTCATATCGAGTATCGCTTTTGCCTGAATCTCTGAAAGTTTGAAGCGTTCCATCAGGTTTTTCTTTGCAGTTTCGGTATCTCTCGAAGCCTTAATGACAGCAATTACCTCATCGATATTATCGAGAGCGATGATGTAACCTTCGAGAATGTGGGCTCTACGCTCTGCCGCATCGAGTTCGAAACGGGTTCTGCGAATGAGTACATCCATTCTGTGGAGCAGGAAGTGGTGCATCATTTCTTTAAGGTTGAGTACCTTTGGAGCTCCGTTCACCAGTGCGAGCATGATTACACCAAAAGTTACCTGCATCTGGGTGTGTTTGTAGAGCTGGTTGAGGACTACAGCAGGCTGAGCATCTTTTTTCAGTTCGATAACCACACGCATACCGTCCCTGTCAGATTCATCTCTTAGATTTGAGATGTGCTGAAGTTTCCCTTCCTTAACCTGTTGAGCTATTCTTTCGATAAGAGCAGCTTTATTAACCTGGTAGGGAAGTTCGGTCACGATAATGTGAATTCTGCCGTTTTTCTGTGTTTCAGTGTTTACCTTCGCA
Organism: Ignavibacteria bacterium; assembly: GCA_017302895.1. Classification (NCBI taxonomy): domain Bacteria; kingdom Pseudomonadati; phylum Ignavibacteriota; class Ignavibacteria; species Ignavibacteria bacterium. Next base: position 121,323 of record JAFLBV010000003.1, read on the forward strand.
CGAACGATAAGTTTTCCTCTGCCCGTGTGGTAGGCACTTTTCACTTCGGAATAGCCGTAGATAATTCCGCCTGTCGGGAAATCGGGAGCAGATACATGCTGCATCAGTCCGTCGATGTCAATTGCGGGATTGTCGATCATGGCTACAAGTCCATTAATCGTTTCTGTCAGGTTGTGAGGCGGAATGTTTGTTGCCATACCGACCGCAATACCGCTCGACCCGTTGATCAACAGGTTGGGCAGGTAAGAGGGGAGAACTGATGGCTCCTGAAGTGAATCATCAAAGTTGGGGACGAAGTTTACCGTGTTTTTGTCAAGATCGCGAAGCATTTCATCTGAGATTTTCGCGAGTCTTGCTTCGGTGTACCTCATTGCCGCTGCGGAGTCACCATCCACTGATCCAAAGTTACCCTGACCCATCACAAGCGGATAGCGGAGAGAGAATTCCTGGACCATGCGCACCATCGCATCGTAAACGGAGGAATCACCGTGCGGGTGATACTTTCCAAGCACTTCACCCACGATTCTGGCAGATTTTTTGAAGGGTCTGTTGTAGTAGTAGCCCAAATCGTGCATACCAAACAACACTCTTCTGTGAACAGGTTTCAGACCATCGCGGACATCGGGTAATGCTCTTGAAACAATTACCGACATCGAATAATCGATGTAAGAAGATTTTAACTCTTCTTCAAGTGAAACGGGAATGATTTTATCAAACATATTTGACATATTGATTTAAACTCTTCTTTATATATCTAAATTTCTTACATATTTGGCATTTTTTTCGATGAACAGTCTTCGTGGTTCAACACTGTCGCCCATGAGAACTTCGAACAATCTGTTTGCATCTGCAGCAGATTCGAGGTTAACCTGAAGAATGGTTCTCGTTTCAGGGTTCATGGTGGTTTCCCACAACTGAATCGGGTTCATTTCGCCAAGACCTTTATAACGGGAGATAACCACGCCCTTGATGTTGCCTTCGTCATCATACTCTTCGGTACCATCGGTTTCGGCAGTGGTGGTCTTTCGTTGTGTGGCTCTTATTCTCTTCAGAATTTCATCTCTCTCTTTATCATCGAAAGCGTAAAATTCCTCTTTCCCTTTCTTGACTTTGTAGAGCGGGGGTTGAGCGATGTAAACCTTACCCGTGATGATCAGATCCTTCATGTATCTGTAAAGGAAGGTAAGGAGAAGTGTACGGATATGACTTCCGTCCACATCCGCATCGGTCATGAGTATAAGTTTGCCGTAGCGAAGTTTGGCGATATCGAATTCGGTATCGATTCCGCAACCCATGGCAGCAATAATTGCCTGAATTTCGTTGTTTTCGAGGATTTTGTGAAGTTTTGCCTTTTCCACATTAAGGATTTTACCTTTTAGGGGAAGTATGGCCTGAAATCTTCTGTCGCGTCCCTGTTTGGCAGATCCACCCGCCGAGTCACCCTCGACGATGTAGATTTCGCAGTGTTCGGGGTCAGTTATCGAGCAATCGGCGAGTTTGCCGGGAAGATCGAAACTGTCGAGAGCATTTTTTCTTCTGGCAAGATCGCGCGCTTTGCGGGCAGCTTCTCTTGCTTCGGCAGCTCTAAGACTTTTTTCAATAATCTTTTTGCCCACACCCGGATTTTCTTCCAGGAATTCGGCAAGTTTCTCATTCACGAGGGTTTCAACGGCAGATTTTGTCTCGCTGTTGCCGAGTTTTGTCTTGGTCTGTCCTTCAAACTGTGGTTCCATCACTTTTACAGAGATGATGGCAGTAAGTCCTTCACGGAAGTCATCTCCCGAAAGATTGATTTTGGAATTTTTTAGCAGGTTGTTTTTTGCTGCATAGGCATTCAATGTTCTTGTAAGAGCAGCTTTGAAACCAACAAGGTGAGTACCACCTTCGTGTGTGTTGATGTTGTTTACATAGGAGAAAATGTTTTCTGAAAATTCCTCATTGTAGTGGAACGCCACTTCAACCGGTGTGTTTTCTCTTTCACCTTCTATATAGACAGTTTTGTGAAGGGGTTTTCTTCCTTCATCCATGTAGGCAACGAATTCAACCAATCCGCCTTTGAAGTGGAATATATCCTCTTCCTCAAGACCTTCACGGGTATCTCTGATTGCGATGCTTACATTTTTGTTAAGGTATGCCAGCTCACGCATACGCGAAGCCACCGTATCATATTTGAAAGTGGTTGTTTTGAAAATCTCGTCATCAGCCATGAAAGTGACTTTGGTGCCTGTTTCATCATTCTTCAGTTTCCCTATCACTTTCAAGGGAGTGGTCATTTCACCCCTTTTGAATTCCATGAAGTAGATTTTTTTGTCTCTCTTTACTTCAACTCTCAACCATCTTGAAAGTGCGTTTACTACTGAAACACCCACACCGTGGAGACCACCGGAAACCTTGTATGAATTTTTGTCAAATTTTCCGCCTGCATGAAGTACAGTCATCACGACTTCGAGAGCCGATTTCTGCTCTTCTTCATGAATGTCAACAGGTATACCGCGACCGTTGTCTTCCACGGTCACACTGCTGTCCTGATTAATGGTTACGCTGATCTGGTCGCAATATCCGGCAAGAGCCTCATCAATACTGTTATCCACTACCTCGTTAATGAGGTGGTGAAGACCTCTTACACCGACATCACCGATATACATTGCGGGCCGTTTTCTCACAGCCTCGAGTCCTTTTAGGACATTGATACTCGATGCACTGTAATCACTTCCGTTTCCGTTAGGAATACCGTTTTTTTCGCTCATCTGATTGTTCTAATCCGTTTTTATCTTGAAAACTTTATTTGTTTAATCTTTTCACTTTTAAAGTAAGTGTTCATTTTATTAATAAGCAGTTCCTCGTTGAACTTCAGTTCGTTCTTCAACGAAGGATTGTCAACCTTGATTCTTAATATTCCGTTGTCATATTTGTCAGGGAGAACATGACCCGCAAGCTCGGGAAAGATGAGAAAGAAATGTTCGTAAACTTCCTCTTTCTCGAGAATCTCTCTCACTTTTTGAAAAGCGGGATCGTTTGCCATAACCTCACCCACCGAGGTGACAATTTTTTTTGCCATTCCTTAGCCTGAAACTTCACAAGGGTAAAAGCTATTCATCCGGTGCGCCTGTCAAGGATTAACGAAAATTGTTGAATCGTTCTCGTCCTTCTTTAAAAACCCGTAGTTTGAGAAGTCGGTCAATGTTATAAATGCCTGCCCCACTTCTTTCAGATACTCGCTGATTGCAATCGATCTTGCCTTGTCAAGCTCACCAAAAACATCATCCAACAGGAAAAAAGGTGTGTTCTTTAAAATCTTCTTCAGAAAAAAGAACTGTGCGAACTTCAATGCCACTTGAAATGTCTTGTGCTGCCCCTGTGAACCGAAAGTTCTTACGGAATTTCCGTTTATGCTGAAAATAAAATCATCCTTATGCGGACCGGTCAGGTTTGTCCCCCGTCTTATCTCATTCTCCCTGTTTGCAAGTATCGCCTTGTGAAACACACTCTGAATGCCGGCATCATCCACAGCAAAAGAATCGTATTCGATTGCCGGAATCTCTTGGTTGTTCATAATGTGAGAGTATGATTCGGAGAGGTAGTCCTTGAATTCGCTGATGAACTTTCGTCTCATCACGATGAGTTGGACGCCTGAATTCACCAGTTTTTCATCCCAGGCTTCCAGTTGATCAAAGAGGGTTTTCGACCTGAACTCTTTCAATTTATTTAAGAGAGATGACCTTTGCTTTAATGTTCTGTTGTAGTCGAGAAGTGTATCAAGATACACTTCACTCGACTGCGAAATAACCGAATCGACAAATTTTCTTCTGTCAGCGGGATACCCGTGGGTAAGGTCGAGATCTGCCGGAGTCAGGACCACGACCGGAAACTTGCCAATCACATCTGCGGCACGGTTTAATTGCTTCCCGTCCTTAAAATATACTCTTTTATTCTCCTCTCTTCCATACCTTATCCTCACTTTATGAGAAGTGAAGCTCTCGATGGAGGAGACAATTTCGTAAACATCCGAGTCAAAATTTACCATCTCAGTGTCAGGACTCGATCTGAAACTTTTTGTAGTACAAATGAGATAGACAGCTTCGAGTATGGTGGTTTTGCCTTTGCCGTTACCACCAACCAGAAAGTTTAGCCCCGGAGAAAAATCAAAATGCGAATCCTTATGCAACCGGAAATTCTTAAGTTCCAGCGACTTTAATATCATATTGTGTTCAGACGCGTCGGCATGAGGAGCATAAGCAGATCCTCATTTTCATCCTGTTTAAGCGGCTTGAATATTGCTGCTTTTGACGGGGACACCAACTCGACCACTAGATCATCACAGTTTAGATTGTTCAAAATTTCAAGCAGGGATTCGGTTTTGAAGCCGATGGTAAAATTTTCACCAATATAATTTGCCGGAATCGACTCGTCAGCCCTTGAACCGCTCTCCTGATCCTCAGTATTCATTTGTATGCTCTCTTTGTCGAGAGTAACTTTTACAAGCTGGAAGTTTTTGTTGCTGAGAAGTACCATTCTTCTTGTGGCGGAAATAAAAGGCGCCTTACTGATTGAAAGCTTATTCGGACTGTCGGCAGGAATTACGGCACTGTATTCCGGAAATTTATGCTCTATCAGTCTTGAAACGAGTCTGGTGGTTCCTGATTCAAAATACATGCCGCCTGTTGTATATTTCAGGGAAACAACCCCGTCTTCAAGAAGTTTTACAAGGATATTAACAGTTTTACCCGGTACAACAATAGCCACGGGATCGTCATGCTTCAAATTGAGAGCTGAAAATCTGACAAGTTTGTGGGCATCGGTGGCAACAAAATGTGTACCATCCTCTTTCATATCGATAAGCACACCTGTCATGGAAACCCTTGCTGAATCCTTGGATACGGCGAAGGAGGCAGCCTGAAGCGCTTTTTTGAGAAGCTTTGCATCTATTTCGAGGCTGTTTTCAGTTTCAATATCTTTAAATCCGGGGAAATTGTCGGGGGAGGAGTAATTGAAATTGTAATGGCCCAGATCGGTTTGCATCACAATTTTTTGTTCCTCAATCACCACTCTGATCAGCGTGTCGCCGAGTGATTTCACAAAATCGCTCAGGAGTTTCCCTTTCACGATGAATCTTGCCGAACCGTCGCATGTAACCAGATCTTTTACACTGATCGCAACTTCATGATCATTGGCAGTAAGGGTAAGTTCGCCATCCCCAAATTCAACAAGGATGTTCTCGAGAATTGGCATCGGGGTACGCAGTGGCACAGCCGGGAGGACTTTTGTTATCAGCTTGTCAAAAGCTATACTGTTAATGGTAAATTGCATTATGATTTCCTGTTTTTCCGAATGTCAAAAATACAAAATTTCCCGCAATTTGTGGCAGTTTATATGTCGTCAAATCGTGCATTTTTTTCAACTTGCAAGAGCGATAGCAACAAAAATTCAGTTGGTTTGAGGTTTTTCCCTCTTTTACCCAAACATGTCGCTTATAATGGATATAAAGGCGTCCGGAAAACCACCCTATCTGTTCCGTTGCACCACGGCGTACAGGGCGGTTTTTCGCCTCACCCGGTGACCACGCATTCACCTTCAACTGCTCCACAAGGTCACTCACGGCGAAAAAAGAGAATATTCGCAGTTTATATTTTACTTTAAAGCCAAAATGGAAAATATAAATATTTATATTTTACTTTTCGGGCAAAATGGAAAATATGGCTACATCCGATTGCTATTTATTAAGAATATCGAGGTACTCTTTGAACAGGAAAATCCTGTTTCTTTTAAAACCGGTAATTTCCGTCAATATTCCCATTTCTTCGAAACTTCTAAGAAGCTCATTAACTGTTTTTTGAGAGATTAATAACAACCGCTCTACTTCATTGGTGTTTATGATTGGCTTTCTAAAAAGTTGATCGAGCAGGAGTTGAGCTTTTTGAGCCTTTTTACCCAATCCAATTATTTTTTTCTGAGTTAAACTGTTTTTCAATTCTACAATTCTGCTCAATGAGTACACAGCCTCTTTAGCTGTTGTTTCTACAGCATTCAAGAAAAAGATGATCCATCCTTCCATATCTCCCTTCTCCCTCACGAAGGTCAATTTATCGTAGTATAAACTTTTGTTTTTCTCAAAGAAATCGGATGTATAAAGCAGAGGCTTATCAAGTAACCCGGCAGAAATCAGATACAGAGTGATCAAAAGCCTCCCGATTCTTCCGTTTCCGTCAAGGAAGGGATGAATGGTTTCAAATTGATAGTGAGCTATCGCTATTCTTATTATTTTAGGGACGGAGAGGTCTTCGTTGTGAAGGAACTTCTCCAGATCAGACATCAACTCATCAACAAGGTCAGCAGCCGGGGGCACAAAAACAGCATCTTTGATAGAGGCACCACCTATCCAGTTTTGCGATGCCCTGAACTCGCCGGGATTTTTTGTCTTTCCTCTTACATGTGAGAGGAGAACTGCGTGGGTAGCTTTTAAAAGACGGCTGGAGAGTGGAAGACGATTTAATTCATCAAGTGAAAAGTTCATCGCCTCCAGATATTTTTTTGTTTCTATCCAGTCATTTCTGTGCTCCGGGTTGACATCAAGCTCGTCGTAAAATGCCTCTTCGATGTTGGTCCTAGTCCCCTCGATTCGACTCGAAGTAACAGCCTCCTTGGTCACATATGATTGGATAAAAAGATCAATATCAGGAATAAATTTCGCATAGGAGTTTAATTCTCCCAGTCTTAAGGAAACCTGTTCTAGCAGCTCGAGGATTCTGTTGTTGCTAAAGTTCCAGGAACGGTTTATCTGTGATGGAACAAAGTATTTGTATTGGTAGCCTTGTTTGTAGCTTCCGGGATTAAAATTGTCCATATTGCAAATTTTTGTGTTTGATGGTCATTTATATTTTACTTTAAAGCCAAAATGGAAAATATAAAATACTATATTTTACTTTAAAGCCAAAATGGAAAATATAAATATTTATATTTTACTTTTCGGGCAAAATGGAAAATATGGAATTGGGGATATACCTTTTGCGAGAGGGAGAATTGATAGCTAAATTAATCCCTTTCCCACCTTGGCTTTATTTGTTAAATTTGTAAATTGCTCAAAAAAATAATTAGAGATGAAAAAAGTATTATTTCCGGCACTTTTGGCTGTGATCTTCCTGGCAGGCTGCTCACTTGATGTCGACCGTTCTGCCATGTCACCTGAAGAGAGATTCAAGTATGCACTGTCTTTGTACGAAGATGAGTCATATCTTGAGGCAATAACCGAATTTGAAGGTATACTGATACAATATCCCGGCAGTACAGTTGCAGCAGATGCCCAATATTTTCTAGCGATGTCCCGCTTTAAAAGAAGTGAATATCTGATGGGTGCCTACGAGTTCAGTAAGCTGATCAACACTATGCGCGCAAGCAAGTATATTAAAGACGCACAATTTATGCTCGCCGACTGCTATTATGAATTGTCGCCGAATTATGCTCTCGACCAAAAGTACTCGGAGAAGGCAATCGAGGAATTTCAGGCTTTTATCAATTTCTTCCCAACCGACCCAAAGGTAGAGGAAGCTGAAAGAAAAATTGCCGAAATGAACGACAAACTCGCTCAAAAAGTCTTTTCAAATGCAGTAACTTATGAAAAAATGGGTATGTATGGAGCAGCGATAGAATACTACGGCTACCTTACCGAGAAGTATCACGATTCAAAATATTGCGGTGAAGCCTCCTACAACAAAATTACACTTCTTGTCGACAGAAAAAGATATAAGGAAGCTCTCAAGGAAACAGAACTCTTCCTCGCCAGATACAAAGGTGATCCGAACACCCGGAATGTTGAATCGATCAGAGCAGATCTCTTGAAAATGCCACAACTCTCGGCTCAATAGAATGGATAAGCCGGTAAAAATCTCTCAGGTCGTTATGACCGAGCTGGTGCTTCCAAACCACACCAACCCCCACTCACATCTTTTGGGCGGGCAGTTGATGCTTTGGATCGATATTTGTGCCGCTCTCTGCGCCGCAAAACACGCCCAGGCCGTCTGCGTAACTGCCTCTGTTGATAAAATTGATTTTCACCACCCCATTAAACTCGGGGAAGTGGTTACACTTCAGGCATCGGTAAACAGAGTATTTAATACCTCGCTTGAAGTGGGGGTAAAAATCCACTCCGAATCATTTTATTCGGGGAACAGAGCGCATACAAACAGTGCGTATCTTACATTTGTAAGTATCGACAAAGATGGCAACCCCGTACCCGCACCAAAAGTAATCCCCGAAACTGAAGAGGAGATTCGCCGGTTTGAGCAGGCAGGAACCAGACGGGAACAGCGCCTCCGTAACCGGATAAAATGACCGGGACCACACAGGCAGGATCATAACAACATTCATGCGGAATACTTTTTTAATAGTTTTTTTATCTCCTTTCCTGATTTTTTCTCAGGATAAACCCGATCTCGATTCCGTTTTTAATGTTTTCACAGCTCTTCGAACCACTCAACAGGTATCATTGCCCCAGACAGCGAAATACCACAAGTGCGGTCTCCCTTCACTATCTCCGTTAGTTTACTTCCAAGATGAATTAAAACCGGAACAAAAACTTTTATTTAAAGAGATTACTGCTCGACCTGTTTTGGATACAAGCATCGTGTCTCCCCAAAAACGGTTTCGGATCCACTACGATAAATCAGGGTTTCAAAAGCCTGCTTATTCAGTCGACAGTCTGGCCCTTGCTCTCGATTCTTCATATCAGTTCGAAATTACATATTTAAAGTATCCCGCACCCCCTTCTGACGATACAGCCGGTGGTGACAGCCTTTATGATGTTTACATCGTAGCTTTTCAATACTATTACGGCGAGACGATCCCTGAAACGAAGGTTTCACCCTTTCTCGAGCAATATTCGTCATACATAAAAATTGACAATGATTTTGCAGGTTTCTATACAAGCGGACTCCCTGCCGCAATGGTAACAGCGGCACACGAATTTCATCACGCAATTCAGATGGGGAATTACATTCTTCGCTATTCCGATACCTTCTTTCACGAACTCGTATCCACATCCATGGAAGAATTTGTATTTCCGGAAGTAAATGACTATCTCGCATATTTGCCTGATTATTTCGAAAACCCGGGACTCTCCATTTCAAAGTATTCGGGTTATTGTCTCGCACCGTTCTCCCTCATGTTAAAGGAAAGACTCGGTTATGATATAATTAAAAGGCAGTGGGAGTTGATGATTAGAGACAGGGCTGTAAAAGCGATCGTGAATTCTCTTACCGAGGCCGGTTCATCCGCAACTGAAGAATTTAACACTTTTGGAATGTGGAATTATTTCACAAGTTACAGAGCAATCCCCGGGAAATATTACAAAGATGCTGCCCGGTTCCCGGTTTTGGTAAATTACATGAAATCTGACATTGCCGGGAACAGAGTCGATATCTCGTTGAAGGCGCACCCTGTTACCAACAATTCCCTTATGGTGGCAAATTCCCAAAACGGCTCCCGTGACACAGTTGTTACCATAGTTACCGATTATTCAACCGACAAGTGGTTCGACTCACCCGACTCATACCTTGATTATTCCTACAGTCTATACACATATCAGGCGGATGGGTCTGCTCTTCTTTTTGGCAGTTATTATGATAAATTCGGGAAAAACCCGGCATATCAGGCAAAAACGGCGACCATTATAAATAATGTTGTGATAAGCAGGGGGGATCAACCCCAAAATGCGGAAAATGATCCGTATCCTTCACCCTTCACATACGGGAAAAACAGAGAAGATGTGATATATTTCCCTTTTAAATTTTTGCAAAATACCACAACGATTCTCAATGTATATAATGTGGCGGGAGACCTGATCTATTCAGGAGAAGAACCCTCATGGGGTGTATTAAGGAATCTGGTGAAGTGGCAGGTTCGCAACAATTTTGGGCAAAAACTCTCCTCGGGTGTCTATATTTACATACTCAAAGCAAACGATCAGAATAAATCAGGCAAATTTGTAATTCTCAACTGATGAATTGAAGCAATAAAGGAAAATTTTAATTTAGATGACTAAATTAGTCTTGAATAAACTTACAAAAACATTCGAAAGAAGAGTAATCTTTAAGGATGTGAACCTCGAGTGGTCTGCTCCCGGACTTTTTGGCGTGGCAGGTCCCAACGGCTCCGGAAAATCGACCCTTGTGAAGGTGGTCACCGGACTTATTTCTGCTACATCGGGGGAAGTCTATCTCGAATCAGACGGAAAAAAGTTTACACCGGCTAATTCGACCGGTCATTTTGGTTTCGCCTCCCCCTACCTCGTACTCTACGATGAGTTTACCGCAAAGGAAAATCTCGAATTTACAATGAATATCAGGGGTAAGCAGCTTGATGAAGCGAAAATGGACTCACTTCTCGATCATTTTTCCCTACTCAAGAGGAAAAACGACCTTGTCAGAGCCTATTCATCGGGTATGAAGCAGAGGCTTAAAATAATCTTTGCATTTATCCACAATCCGGAACTCATTATTCTGGATGAACCGACCGCCAATCTCGATGCTGAAGGCAAGGGAAAGGTTTATGAACTCGCAAAAAGCATTGCACAGGAGAAAATTGTAATTTTTGCAACAAATGAAGAAGAAGAACTTGCCATGTGCAAAGAGGTCATCAAGATTATGGATCATAAGCCGGCAGGGAGGGACTGACGATGTTTAAACAAGCCCTTTGGCTTTTCAATAAAGACCTTACATCCGAGCTTCGTACAAGATATGCAATTAATGCTCTCGGAATGTTCATTGTTGTCACGATCAGCGTTATCCTTTTTGCGATAGGGCAGGAGAAAATAAGTTCGGCTCTCGCCGGCGGTCTCCTTTGGGTGGTAATTTTCTTTACCGCCATGTCGGGGCTTTCAAGGGCATTCGTTTCGGAGGAGGAAAGAGGAACAGCACTTCTGTTGCAACTGATTGCCAGTCCGACAGTTGTTCTAACGGGAAAACTTTTTTATAATCTTATCCTCGTATTCGCCATGAATATGGTGATTCTGGTGCTCTATTCTGCTTTGTTTGATGCATTTGTGCTGAAGAATGTTTTTATCTTTTTCTTCTCCTTTGTATTGGGGAATACCGGATTGGCATTTGCATCAACCATCATTGCATCCATAATTGCAAAAGCAAACTCGAAAGGGACACTTTACCCCGTACTTTCGTTTCCGATTCTGCTGCCACTTCTACTGATGCTGGTGGAAATTACGAAACGGTGTTCGGATGGAGTAACATTTGAAGAAATTTCACCCGAGTTTTTCGCCCTGGTCAGCTACAATGTTGTAATCGCAGCAGCAAGTTATATGCTGTTCGACTTTATCTGGAAAGAATGATTTTTAAAATTTAATGAGGAAATACAAATTGAGAACAGCTCTTATTACCGGCATTACGGGACAGGACGGAAGTTATCTTGCCGAACTGCTCCTCGAAAAAGGATATACTGTACATGGAATCATCCGCCGCAGCAGTTCTTTTAATACAGGAAGAATAGATCATATTTACAACAACGATGAAGTAAGAAACAAAAGATTTTTCCTCCATCACGGTGATGTGGTCGATACCAGCAATCTTAACAGACTTCTCGAAAAAATCGCTCCCGATGAAATTTACAACCTCGCTGCCCAAAGTCATGTGAAGGTTTCATTTGATGTCCCCGACTATACAGCACAGGTGGATGCGCTCGGAACATTGAGATTTCTTGATGCAATGAGAGAAACAGGCTTAAACGCCAAAACGAAGTTTTATCAGGCTTCAACGAGTGAACTCTACGGTAAGGTTCAGGCTATTCCGCAGGATGAAAAGACACCTTTCTATCCAAGATCGCCCTATGCGGTTGCTAAGATCTATGCCTATTGGATAATTGTAAATTATCGCGAGGCTTATGACCTCTTCGCATCCAACGGTATACTTTTCAACCATGAATCACCAAGAAGAGGCGAGACATTCGTTACGAGGAAAATAACCATGGCAGCATCAGCCATTGTGACGGGAAAAGAGAAAACTCTCGTACTCGGTAACCTATCCTCCAAAAGAGACTGGGGCTTTGCACCGGAATATTGTGAAGGGATGTGGCGTATACTTCAGGCAGAGAAGGCAGACGATTTTGTGCTCGCTACAGGCGTTACCAATACTGTAAGAGATTTCTGCAAGATGGCATTCGCCGGTCTCGGAATAGAGATTGAATTTAAAGGTGAAGGTGTCGATGAAAAAGGTGTCATAAAATCAATTGATGAAGATTATCTAAAATCCCTCATCGAAAAATATACTACCAAATATACGGGTCCTGTCGATCTTTCGCAGTTAAAACCCGGCAGAGTGGTTATTGAAGTGAGCCCAAAATATTTCAGACCTACTGAAGTTGATCTGCTGATTGGTAATCCTGCCAAAGCAAAAAATGAACTTGGTTGGGAAGCAAAGACACAACTGGATGAACTGGTGAAGATAATGGTGAACGCTGATTTTAATTCAGCTCTTAATGCGAGATAACAATTCGAAATAGCCACGGGGGTGCTTACCTGTTGCACCCCCCCAAGCTATCTTTTGCAAAGACCCTCTGACGAATTAATTTCATTCACTAACATTTTTGACTATAAAATCCGGGATGTCGCCCCCGACATCCCACGAAGATGGTTCCTTTTATCTTACCCTGAAACTACTACCTGCAATTTATGATGGCTTTTTTGCACACCCCAAAAGACTTCTGATTGTTTACCCTTGTCTCGATTACCTGTAATTTGATTATGGTGGTTTTACTCACCCCAAAAGACTTCTGATTGTTTACCCTTGTTTCGATTACCTGTAATTTGCTGATGGTGGTTTTACTCACCCCAAAAGACTTCTGTTTTGAATACCCTGAACGGAATTAATCATAATTACTGGGTGAAATATATGCGGGAGGGGTTACTGAAACGATTAATGAAACGGCACTTTCCGAAAAAAGTTGAAATAATATCAAACTTTTTTCATAATAGTACTGATTATTTGGGGATTTTTGTTCGGTTTTTAGTTTTTCAGGATTGTCTGAATGGAATGCGGGTATTTTTTACCGTAAACAGTTTCATACTCTTTTTGGAAGGTCTGCCATGCCTCTTCAACCAAAGAATGCCTTCCAAGATGGAAAAGAGATCTTAATTTATACTTGAATGCCTCTTCGTTTGCAGGATCAAAAAGGTCAACGAACCCCGCAGTCTTGTTGCACGCATGGAAATCTTTTGACTCATAAAGGTATGCACATCTAAGAAGTAGAATTTCCAATATCCGGTTGGAGAGTGCAAATCTTTCCCTCTCCGCCCAATCCGATTTTATCCCTTCAAGGATGGTTCCTCCCTTGATGATGCCGGTAAACTTCTCCATGACAGCATCAATTGAAATTTTACCTTTTACTTCGAGCAGGCTGAACAGAGAGGCAAGTTCCGCCATTTCATTTGTAACAGGTGGAGCCGTTGTCAGACAGACCCTGTCATCATCTATCTCCAGTTTTACACTGTCGAGCTTGTTCAGAGTTTTTCGGAGTTTTGAGAAGGCAACATTTCTGTTGTTTTTAAGTTTCTCTTTCGGGATGTCCGACCATATTATCTTCTCGAGTTTTCTTAGTGGTACCGTCGGAGTCTTGCCAAATGTGGTGTAGTAGAGGATCGCTGAAAATATTTCCTGAAGTTTGGGGGTAAGTTCAGACTGAATTTCAGACCCGTCCCTGTCTATCAGCCTCAAACCGCCAAAGAGGGTGATAACATTTTTTACTTCGGGTTTTATATCATCCGGGAAAAATTCACTTACGGGGTTCCTGGTTGTATCGGGTTCATTCTTTTTTTGTCTTCGCCGGCGAATGATTATAAAGAGGGGAATCAGCAGGGCGACAATGCCGGCTCCTGTGTATGTTATCCATCCGGGATATTGTTTTCTTCCCGGCTCTGGAATCAGATTAAGCCTCTCCCGGTATTCTTTTTCGGTCATTGCGGGTAGATAGAGGGAGAAAGTCAACAGTTTCTTTTTCGACTTTTCCACTGAGTGAAGTACTGCATAAAGTCTTTTGTAAACCGTATCCAGCTTTACCGACACAAGGTCGAGACTGTCCATTTCGACAGGGAGCAGGTTCCCGGTTATGATTCCGTTGGGCTTTTCTTCGAGTGCAGCTTTCCTGTTATTGGTATTTAATCTGTAGAACGAAGTGACATCCTTTAGCCTCGAACTGTCGGGGAGAGGTGCCTGCTGCCAGTTGAAGTAATAACTCAACTGCCAGCCGGGGTTATCGATTTTAAGATCGAGATCACCCTCGCTGTCATAAGCGGTGATTCCCGTTACTTCGGAAAATTTCCATCTGTGCTTCAGCTCACCGTTGATAATCAACTTCAAATCTCGAAGAATGAGGTCCATGCAATCATTGTCACGATAATTTGCGCCAAAGTTGATTTCTGACGCTTTCCCCGGTTTCAGATACCTGCTCTCGGCTTTCTTCTGAATGCCGTCCAATATTGCAGTCACACTTCCCTTATTTTCATCAACGGAGAGTTTAAATGTAAACTTCCTCTTTTCGGTGAATTCAGAAAGAGGGACAGGAAAAGACAACAGAACAAACCTTCCGTTTACTCTTACCTGAAGATTAACATTCGAAGAATCAGGATGATAGAGATACCGGAGTGCAAGCTGGTATGAACTGTTCCTTATTTCAAAAATGTTTGCAAAAACTCTGTTGTACCAGACGGAAAATCCGAACTCAAGTCCGTATTTCTCACCAGAACCCGAAACATCTTCCTTCAAAATTGAAAATTTTGTTTTTTGAGAATCCAAGAGACGTATCTCTTTTCCGTCAAGGCTCTGCAGTTTGTTGTGATTGCCGTAAAAAAAGAGACCGGGTTCCCGTGTCAAAGATGTATCGGTCGCACTGACCATGAATGAACAGGCAACAAGGAAGAAAATGACGGTGCTGATTGAGCGGTTAATCATTTTTTGACTCGATAAATTCGCTAAAATTCTTGCCGAATTCTTCCTTATAGTGGCGTTTGAACCCTCTCCGGAACGAGTTAAACTCTTTTTTCGCTTCTGTTTCTCTGCCAAGAAGTATCATGGATTTGAGTTTGAACTTCAGGATCTCTTCCCCGAGGGGATCCTGACTCAGGACAATGTCAGATATCTGGACACAGGTCTCAAATTCCTGTTTATTGTAGAAGGTATTCAGAATCCCGACTGATTTCCTGATGATTGCAGATACCATTTCGGTTCTCACTCCGGTTGCCCAGTCAGAATGTATTTCGGCAAGATACTCACCTCTCGATACAATTTTAAGAAAGCGGTTCAAATCCTGATCCGACCAGAGTTTCAAATCCCTGAGGAGCAGATCGTTCATCAACTTCTGTTCGTTTATCATACCGGGAGGAAGGATAATTTTTACAGAATCAGATTCGGTAACAACTGTCATATTGCAATTCGTCGTTATTAGAGAACGCAATTTGGAGAAAGCCACATTTCTGTTGTTTTTTATGTTCTCCGGAGGGATGTCCACCCACAAAATCTGCTCAAGTCTGCTGAAAAGTACCCCGTGCTCAGGATTGGGTGTGGAATAATAGAGGATTATTGCGAACAATTCTGCCAGTTTTGGTGTGAAACCTTCGTCAACCCGCTCACCTTTATCATTTACAATGGTCAGCCCTCCAAACAGTGAAACATACTTTTCTGTCGGGTCATACCCCGTGTCAGGAATGCTTTCAGACTCCGCTTTTCTTTTCTTCCTTCTTTTCATCAGGAAAAAGAAAAACACAGCGGGAACCCCAACGAAAGCAAGGATGATTGCGGAGTATTTGAGAATCCTGTTCCGTCTCTCAATCTTGAAGGGAGTTGATGCTTCCTTCAATTCCATGAGTTCTTTATCAGTGAGTATTGGAGTCCTGATTTTATGAAATACAGGGATGGAATCGTTCTGGTCTACAGAGTAATTCCAGAGATACAGGAGCTGAGTTTCATAATCGACATAAAGTCCAAAGGAGACAGGCCCTTTTTGCTGTCCCGGCAGAGTGTCGCCCATGGCAATCATATTACTGTCAGAAAGAGACAGGTAGTAAATTCTGTTCAACCCTTTTTCATAGACTCTACAGATTGAGTAAAACGCACTTTGATTTCTGTCAGCCCAAACAGAAAGATCGGTGGTAATCAGATTTTCCGGATTGTTCCATTTCCAGATTTTTTTCCAGGTCAAAGTCGACAGATCAAGTTCAAAGAGATCCCAAATCGGATGCTGTGCATCTTCCTGCCTGCCGGATTCTACTCCGATTCCGCCGAATATATAGTAACGGTTTCGGTTAAGATTTTTCAGGATACTGAAGTAAGTCCCGGGGAGTGGTTTTTCCCCTTTCGTCAGGCATGTGTCCCATTGTTGAGTGTATTTGTTATACTTTAACAGAACATTTTTAAATTTATACCAGCCGTAGCCTCCATATAAATAAACGGAAGTGTCCGTTTGATCCACAAAGGAATGTCCCCCGTAGTGATGGCCGTCGGGTGTGATCTTGTCCATCTGCATTAAGAACCTGCCCGTTCTGAAATTCAGTACCCCGGGTTTGTCAGGATAACCTGAGTGAGCAGAGATGAGGCTGTCGTTTTCCTTGAGCGGGCTTACCATAAAGAACTTAAAGTCATTCAGAGGATAGCCTATCTTTGTGCGGGTCTTGTTTCTTAGATTATAAATCCGGATGCCATTCTTATCAATATGGATGTGCTCAGGCGAGGGTGCCGCTCTTGGATAGAGGTTGCTTTCCCGGTATTCAGCAGAAACTGCAGGTTCCCAATAGAAATGTTTGTTTATAAGCCATTCACAGTTTTCTGTTTCAGCGTCCAACCCCCCCTCTTCGTCGTATGCTATGTTTCCTGTCAATTCGGTGAACTGCCAGTGATGCAACAGATTGCCTGCAGAACTCAACTTCAAATCCTTCAAAATCATTGGCAGGCAATTCCCTGAACCGGCTTCTCTTCCAAATCTGAGGTCGATCCCCTCGCTTCTTTTAATCGATTTGAAAGATCCCTGTTTGGTAATTCCGTCCATCCTGATTAAAATACTTCCTTTTTCCTCGTTTATCTCCAGCAGAAAGGGGAACCAGTGCCCGTCATAAACCATGTCAACCGGCATCTGAAACGAAATCCCCGTCTTTTTACCGTCGAGCAACAATTCAAAAACGGCCTCACTGTTTGTTTCTGCTGTTCTGTAGTAGAATGAAATATGATACTTGCCTCCCTTGAGAGAAAAAACCTCGCCACTGGTTGTGTTTTCCCAAAGGCAGAAGACAAACCCGATGGAGTATTTCTCTCCCGGGAATATTTTTTTCGATTTGGTGATGTGAAACAGCGACCTTTTTTCCTTTGGTAAAGGTATCCGTTTCAGAGGAGAAGAGGAAGTGAAGTGGTAATTTCCTGAAAACTGCAGACCACTGTAACGGGTGGCATCCAATGTCTGCGGATGCACCTGAAACAGCAAAACGATGGCTAAAAATGCTGTTAGTATGACCGGCATTCTGATTATAAGTCCAAGCGGTGAAAGGAAATATTTAAGGTGACCCTAAATATAGATTATTTCTTCGAGTTTTTAAAACCTCTAAGAATTATACTCCTAACTATTCCGTTGAACAAAACATCTGGCAGCAGCCTTCTCAGGTAAAGAATCCCCATTGAACCGACGGGATATCGCAGTTTCCATCCTGTATCGGAGGCAGCTTTTACAATTTTTTTTGCGGCTTTTTTTGCAGAAATACCCTTATTTCCGGCTGAATTCATGTTTTTGAAGGCTGTGCTGAAATAATCTTCATAACCATCCCCGGGTTTCGGCTCGAGAATATTCATGGAACGGTCGTAGAAATCTGTTTTTACGGGACCCGGCTCAACGATCTTTATTTTGATGTTGAAGGGGACAAGTTCATGCTGAAGTGACTCGGAAAAACCCTCCACTGCCCACTTTGTTCCATGGTAAAAACTGTAAAAGGGGAATGTAACCCTTCCGCCGACAGATGCAACATTTACAATCGTTCCGCTTTTTTGTTTTTTCATATGTGGCAGCACTTCACCCGTGAGTCTTACAATTCCCATAAAGTTGGTGTCAAACTGCTTTTTAACCAGGTCCTCTTCATAGTGTTCGAACACACCTGTTAGAGCGTAACCGGCATTGTTGACCAGCACATCAATTCCTCCAAAGTTGGTAACGGTGTATTCGACTGCCTTTTTCACTGATTCGGAGTCAGTTACATCAAGATCAATAATGTTCACGCGTCTTTCATCGTGAAGAAGCGTCTTTCTCCCGGCAGCATTTCGCATTCCTGCAACAACGCTCCAGCCCGCTTCAGCAAAAAGTTTGCAGGCTTCAAGTCCGATTCCCGAAGAACTTCCCGAAACAAGAACAGTCTTGCCCATATAGCTCCTTTTTAATTTGTTCTAAAAATGTTAAATTGGGGTTTGGGAATATCGCATTGGAAAATTTACCAAAATTGCACCCAAATATGATCAGAATCACACTAATTTACATCATTGAGAACAAAAGTGGTGGTCAGTTGGTTAAACAATCAGATTTAATAACCTTAAGAAAGACACAATGAAAAAGATCGTTTACTTTTTACCTCTTCTTCTCTTTTTTGCAATATCCTTCGCTTCCGATGCACCCGGTGTTCCCGTTGCCCTTGTTACAGGTACTGAAGGGTCGCCCGTAGTGGTAAACCCCGCAACACAAACTGAAACAGCTCTCCTGCAGGGTGCAACGCTTGAAGAAGGTGACATTGTTTCTCTCAACTCCGATTCAAAAGTAACCATCTACTTCATGGACGGCGAAATTGTAAATCTGATGCCAAAACAAAAACTTTTCGTGGGGAAAGAATCCGGGACATCCAGACTTGACGATGGAAACGGACAGACCTCCGCTCTTCAATCCGGAATTAACGCTATTTCAAGAAAAAATGTAAATCTGACCGCAAAAAACGACATCGACAAGGAACTCTCATCCCCTGCAAGTTTCAGGGCTGAAGGTGTGATTCCAATAGCCCCGGCGGGACTTATCATCTCCGAGAATCCGGAATTCACCTGGTTCGACTCGGCATATACCGAAGCAACCCCTGTCGAAAAGCAGTATGTTCTCCTCGTGATGGACTCAAAAAACAAAGAGGTTTTCCGCGGGACAGTTAAAGGAATGACCAACACGCTTGTTAAATTTACAATTCCCGGAGTGAATTTCACTCAAACCGATTCAAAACAAAGATTTAAATGGGATGTGTATCCTCTTGGAAAAGAACCGAAACTCGGCGCGAGTTATGATTTGGCGGGCGTAATAATTGTAGCCGACAAGAAATTTACGGCTGATGTGAATGCCGCACTTGCAGATATCAATAAAAATGATAAACTTGATGAGCAGAGCAAGCTCTTCCTGAAGGGACTTGTCCTCAAAGATTTCAAATGCTATTCTGATGCAATTGTCACCCTTGACAAACTCGGAAGCGACAGCAAGGTATCAAAAAACATCCTTGGTCAGAAAGCCTGGTTGTATGCCAGACTCGGAGCAAACGGATCATTCATGGTTAAAAAATACGCTGCAATTCTTTGATTGACTACTTAAGAAGAGTCATCGCTTTGGTTTGACTGAAGAGAACCTTACCCCCTGTCTCCTTTGCGACGGCTCTGTAGAAATAAACTCCCGAATTTAAGGCGTTGGAAGAGAATTTAATCTTCCTGACGCCTTTTTCATTTACACCCGAGTAGATTGTTGTGACATGCTCACCGGGGACAGTAAAAAGTTCGAGTGTCAACTCACACGCAACGGGCAGCACCACTTCGAAAACAGTGTCGGAATTGAAGGGGTTGGGGTAGTTCTGACTAACCACAAAACCGTTCGGCAGCAGAATCTCCACACTGTTCACACCTGAATATTCATAGGTCCCGTCGTTATCAACCATTTTTAATCTGTATTCATATCTCGAGGGTTGAGGCTTTACATCAGTAAAAGAGTAATACTTGACCGAGTTGCTCTGCCCGGCTGCTTCAACTGAACCGATCTGCACCCACTCGTGGTCAGGTTTTCTTCGCTCAACAAAGAATGCGTAAGAGTTTACCTCGGTTGCTGTTCCCCAAAAAAGTTTTACATCACCCTTTTCCTCCCTGATCTGGAAATAATTCAGTTCGACGGGGAGAGGGTCTTCACCAAAAGTGGCGATTATTGCATTAGCCATCTTGTTCCAGCCTGTGATGTCATCCCTGAGTTTTGTCTTTTCCTGCTCAAGATGAAGGAACCGGCCTGATGAAACCGATGCGGAAGTACTGCAGGGACTGCTGCTGCTGTTCAGATACCTCCCCTGTACATTAGTTAGCCCTGCAAGTTTTGTCCAGGAGGTGTTCACATGCATCAGTTCATAAGTCAAGGATGTGTCCTGCGCTTCAAGATTGTTCATCAGTTCAGTCAACCAGTCAGTAGAAGGAGTATCTCTTGTGCCATTACTCATAATCACATAAGGGTCACCGGTCCCTTTTGTGAAACCGTGCAGTTGAATTGCTATCATGCCCGAAATCTGTTCATCAAAAACCTCGGTTGACCGCTGGAGAGCGGAAACCAGATTGTGAGGCTGATCCGATTTGCGGAATGCTTCATCAACCCCCGAACAAACCGTTGTTGTTCCGGCACACTCCGATGCTGTTAAAGAATTGCACCTGTGCGTCCCCGAAATGTAGAAACCCCTTGCCCCTGCCTGCTTAAAGACATGAATTCCCTGCTTCCCTGTGTTAAAATCATATTTGGGATGTGGTGACTGGATAAACAACTTCTGCCTTAGGGGATTCGGATTTAAGACCACCGTACCCCAATAGTTTGAACCTGTGTCCTTCTTCTCGAGGAAATAATATTGCTTGTCGGGGTTGGGTTCCGTGTCCATGAAAGAAACGACTTCATAACCTATCGAATCGGCAATTCCATGTGCTGTCGAGTAATTCCCTGCAAACATTGCATTCAGAGCCCGCTCCCAGATATTCATCTGTTCGGATGTCGGTTCAACATAAAGTCCGCGAGGTGCTGTATCGGGAATTGCCGAGATTAGCGTGTTAAAATAGGTTATCAAATTGTCACTTCGGTTCACTTGTGCAGAGACATTAAGGCACAGCAATACTGCGACAACAAGGGTTGTGTATATTCTCATGGGGTTACAATTATTTGGTTAAATGCGATTAATTAAGAAATTCATCCTTCAGCCTTCAAACTTCAGCCTTCAGAAATTCATCCCTCAGCCTTCAAGCTTCAGCCTTCAGAAATTCATCCCTCAGCCTTCAAGCTCCTGCCTTCAATTCAGATGTTCCACAAAGTCATTGATGCTGTCAAAGACGGGGACACCGGCGGCAAGAAGTCGCTCTTTTGTCTGGTGCCCTGAAGCAGTAAGGATGCAATCGATGCCCATTTCCTTTGCCACTTCATAATCATGCAGTGTGTCGCCCACCAGCACTGCCGATTTTTTGGCATCTCCAAGTCTGTTTATTAAATCGAGTCCAAGTTCCAGTTTGCTGTGGGCATACACATCTCCAAGACCGTGAATTTCTTCGAAATAGCCCGTCAGACCGTGTTTTTCCACCACATCAAGAAGTTCCTTTTTAACATAAGCCGAAAGAATGTACTGTTTGATGCCGTGTCCCGCCACTTTTGAAAGCACCGTTTCCACCTGCTCGAAAAGATCCATTTCGTGGCGTCGAACCTCGTAGGTATCAGCCCATTCCTTCCCGATAATTTCGAAGGGGTGCTTCTCAAAATCAACACCCGCAGCCCTGTAATATTCCTTCACGGGGAAGGTAAATATCTCCCTGTACCTGTCAAATGTGAGGCGGTCGTAGCCGTTTTCCTCTAAAATGTTGTTTATTATATCAAGACAGACATGAACATCATTGAAAAGTGTCCCGTTCCAGTCCCATATAACATGTGTGTAGTGTTTGAACATTAATTCTTCATAACTTGATTTTTATCGAATTACACCATGAAGTCATCACGGATCAGCAGAAGAATTGCTGTCTGTGGTACGATTACGAGCCTTTCACGATCATACTCAATCTCGATGGCATCTTTTTTCAGGTAGATTGCCATGTCACCTTCGCGTGCCTGAAGACCGATGTACCTCGTCGAATCCTTTTCTTTCCACGGCTCATCGTCGCCCGGCATCGCAATCGGGTAACCGGGACCCGTCTTCAGAACATATCCGCTCTGCACTTTTTCCCGTTCGGTAACACCCGGCGGGAGGTAGAGTCCGCCATGAGTTCTTCCTTCGTCTTCAACAGGTTTAACGAGAACTTTGTCGCCAACCACGATAAATTTCTGCAAGTCTCTCAAGTAGCCCGCCGTTCTTTTAGTTTCTGTTCCATACATTTTAATTTTCTTTCCGAATTATATAGCGCCCTACTTCAACAACACAAGTTTTTTGGTTGAAGTGTAGCCATCAGCCTGCATTCTGTAAAAATAAACACCTCCCGACAGATTTGACGCATCAAATGTCACAAAGTGATCGCCCGGAGCTCTCTCTTCGTTCACCAACACTGCAATTTCGTTCCCTGTCACATCATAAACCGCAAGTTTCACAAATGAAAGTCCACCCGTCACATTTGGTACAGTGAAGCCGATTTTTGTTTCGGGATTAAAGGGATTCGGATAATTCTGCAAAAGAGTGAAGCTGTGGTTTACGACAGCCGGTGATTTGTTGTCGTCAATTCCCGTTCCAATAACGCTGACTCCTTTTATCATTCCGGAAAAATTCCCTCCGTCGCTGTTGATGTCCATCAGTCCCGCAAAGTTACCTGTGGCAGTTGGCTTGAATGAAACCAGCACTTCAACTGCGGAGTTGGCAGCAATCTGAACGGGCAGATTCACAAAACTGAATGCAGGATTGCTGATCGATCCCAAAGCAATAGTAAGGTTCTTGTTACCTGAATTAACAAGCCACATCGAAACATAAGCCGAATCGTTTACATAAACCGTGTCGAAAACCACACCTTTTGGATATACATTCAGTTTTGCTGACGGTGTTGCCGAAGTGTTGGTAATAAAACTGTAAACACGGTCAATAAACTCGGGGTGATCGATCAACGGATTTTTCTTCCCCTGGTAAAAAGCAATTGCCGTGTTGCGAAGTCTCTCTTTTGTATCCACCGTATCGGTCTTATTCCAGATTCTGAAGGTCGATTCCTGTGCAGCAGTCAGATAACTCTGATAGTTCGTCGGGTATCTGAGAATAAAATAGAGCATCGAACGCGCTACATTTCCCTTGTGGACATCCCTTGGTTCGAAGACAGTGGTCGCTCCGTTCAAGCCAAGCTTACTTCCGCCACCCGTCCAGCTTACACCGCTTGTAACCACACCAAAGGGGTAATTGCTTCTTGTGTTGTTTGCGGTAGAATTAGTCGGATAGAGATGGAAAATATCTGATCTCATCGGCTCCGCCTGCGAGAATGTTCCTTGTGGCCATGTATGTTCAGTGTCAAAACCCAAACCCTGGGCAATGGTTCGCGTGGCGGCCTTAATTTTTATTCCTGTATAAACGCACTCAATAGTGTCGCCGGGTTGTTTATCGATATTTTCGAACATCCTGTCTCTGCCGGAATTGTAGCCGAGGGAGGTATGGTTGATAACCAGTGCGTTGAGTGCTGTCTTCAGGTCTGCATCGTATTTGTCGAAAGTGGTGCTCTGGTAGCTGTCGCCCGTGGATCCCGATCCCGTCAGTTTGATGGTATATGAAGCGGAACTGTCAGCAGTATAAAAAACAAGGAATGCCCTGCTTGTTACATTTTGTACGGGAGCGTAATTGACCGTAATCAGAGCACTGTCTTTGCCGTTAATGGTAACCATAGTATCACCCGTGGAAAACACACTGAGAAGTGATACCGCTCTGACAGTTTTCGCCGAAGTAAAATGATTTACCAGATAAAATGAGTTAATGGCACTGCTCTTAAGAACCGTAAGAGGAAACACCAGCTCCTTTACTGTGGAGCTTATCTGCGCCTGCGATGCATTCACAAGCAAAAACGAAAACAACGATGCGAAAAGAATTTTTTTCAACGGGTGATACTCGATAATTATTTAAAAAGGTAACCTTAAATATAAGAGTATCGTACCAATAAACGAAGGAGGAAGGAAGAAGGCGGAAGGAAGAAGGCAGAGGGCAGAAGTTTGAATGGTTCCAAGGATTCCGCGGATATCGCGGAAGAGATTATCATACATCAAAACAGAAACCACCGCCTTCAAAATTTCATCCTTCGTTATTCATCCTTCAGCCCTCAATATTCAGCCCTCAATAATTCATCCCGTTTCTTATTTTTACATCGACAATCATTTACTTTTTACGGAATCATGGCAGACTACCTATTCAGCATAGCATTGACAAGGATCACCGGAATAAGCGACAAAAAAAAGGCGAACATCGCCCGTTTCTCCGACCGTGTGGAGGACAGCAGTTCCCTCAGAAGAGCGATTAAAGAAGTCGATCCGCTGTTTCTCGTCAAAGAAGAGGAGCTGGATGCTGCATATCTGCAAGCCGTAAAAAATATTGAGTTTCATCTTGAACAGGGAGCGGGATGTGCCACATTTTGGGATGAGGGTTATCCTGAAATGCTTCGAACCATCGTCGATCCGCCGTTGATTCTATATTTTATGGGAAATCTTTCAGTACTTAACGCTTCGCCCGGTGTGGCTGTAGTCGGTACCCGGGAGCCCACTGAATTTGGAAGGGAAATGGCGTTTCTGGCAGGTCAGGTGCTTGCCTCATCAGGTTACACCGTTGTAAGCGGACTTGCCCGCGGGTGTGACACAGCAGCACATCAAGGCTGCATTTCCGACCGTGGAAAAACCGTAGCTTTCACAGGACACGGACTGCAAATCATCTATCCCCCAGAAAACGGCGAACTCGCTCTCGAAATCAGTGAGACCGGCGGATGTGTCGCCACGGAGTACCCCATCGGAACCAAACTTTCACCATCCAATTTAAAAAGCCGCAACCGCCTACAAACCGGTTCCTCAATCGCCACAGTAATCATCGAATCCGACCTCAAAAGCGGTACCATGCACACCGCAGAATTTGCCCGCATCCAGGGTAAAAAACTCTTCGTCCTCAACCATCCCGATGACAAACATTCCCCCATGTCAGAAGGCAACCGAAAACTCCTCGCCGAAGGATACGCAATTGGGATCAGTCCCGAAGAGATTGAGACTTTAGGGGAGAGGGTTTAGCTCCTATCTTCATCGTACATAATTAGCCTGATTTTTCTTTCCTTATAATTTCTTACAAACCTTAATTCCTGACCTCGATTTCTAAATATATTACTCTATAACCTCTTCTGATATCTCCTATAATGCAAGCTTAATGGGATATTAATGCAGCTTGCTCTGCATACATTGGTCTGTCGTAAGCTTTTGATTAATGGGGTAATTTTGTACACGATAGTATACAGTTTATTCATCTTGAAAGCCTGCCATGGTCTCAGAATATCAAATCCTTAACATCTTCGCCGAAAATATCCGTTATTACAGAAAACTTCAAAATATCTCACAGGAAGAGCTTGGTTTTCGGGCCGGCTTACACAGAACCTACATCGGAATGATTGAGCGCTGTGAAAGAACAGTGACAATATTAAGCCTGGAAAAAATCGCCAAAGCTTTAGGCGTTGGATATGATGATTTGTTGACCGAGAGAAAGTAAACCAATAAAAATTAACTAGAAATAGTAGGAAATATTAATGGAACCGGATATAATTAAAATTATTGAAAAACTAAAAAATCGAGCTGCTGATTTTGGTGGCAAAGAGACAGATTACATTTTTCGTAACAATACTAAACTTGATTCAATTACAGGCTCCAAAGGTAATTATTTTGGATGGATAAACCCTGAAGAACCCCCTAATGGAGCTTATGAGGATCTATCATTAGTAGTTTTTCCTGCCTACGAGAAGGGTAAACCTTGGATTGTGGCACTTGGAGTGGGTAGTGCTGGTTTTAAAAATGATATTCAATTGGCTTCAAAACCTGGAACCAGAAGACTATTCTCTAAAATTGTGGGCGAAAATGGATTTATAAAATCAGACTTTACAGATTTAAAAACAAAACTTACAAAACTCACAAAGGATGATAATCTGGCTCATTTAAAAGCTACTCTTGAAAGATACAGCAATGTATTACCGGCCGCTCGAATTGTAGAGGATCCGGACAGTGATGAAGGTTTTTCTATCCTGGAAGGATTCTTAGCAGCTTATGCTCGTATACGGCAATGGCCATCTACAAAAAATCAAATCAAGCTTGTAGATTCAATTCTAAGTCGCTTTGAGTCATCAAATGTCGAGGATGATGTACTTATTAAAAATTTGCTTCGGGAGCGAAAATATATAGTTCTACAGGGCGCGCCAGGTACAGGGAAAACCTATTCTGCAAAAACAATTGCTAATGAGGAAAATTATAAGACCTTCTTCACCCAATTTCATGCAGAAACCACATATTCGGACTTTATTTACGGGATTCGGCCATCTTTAAATTCCGATATGATAAAATACGAAGAACATATTGGGGTTTTCAACAACGCAGTGAAATGGGCAGAAGAACATCCCGAAGAATCAACCTTATTAATCATTGATGAAATCAATAGAGCAAATTTATCAAGTGTTTTGGGTCCAATATTCTACTTGTTTGAATATCAAGCAGGTGAGCGGAATCTCGAGCTTGAGCTCTATCCTGGGAAGACAATAACTGAACTGCCTCATAATTTTTATGTTATTGCGACAATGAACACTGCAGATAGAAGTTTGGCCGTCGTGGACTTTGCACTTCGTAGAAGATTTGCTTGGTATACTTTAAAACCAAAGAAATTAGATATTATTAATTTCCACAAATCTGACTTTGATAGAATTTCAAATATATTTACAGAATATGCAAACCATCACGAACTGAATTTGCAACCTGGTCAAGCATATTTTATCGCGAACGAAGAACAAATGAAAGATAGGATAAAATATGAGCTGTACCCTTTGATTAGAGAATATATTGAAGAAGGTTTGTTAATAGATGCCAGAGAAGAGTTCAATACTTATTTTCTTGAAAGAATAAATACACCTCTATTCGAGTAGTAAAGCATGGATATTTTTATTAAGATGCCCTGTTTAACAGGAAGATCAGCATCCTTGTCAGGTCTTGAGATGAGGAAAAAATGGTTTAAAGGCAGCGATCAGAGAGAGATTGGTAGCCACATTCCAAAATTTCTTAACATCAATAAAAAGAGTTTTGAATTCCTAGGAATCTCAGGGGAAATCGAAGAAAGTGGTGCCAGAATCGCCATTTCATTTAAGACTTCAAAGTACATTGGAACTATACCTCTGCTGGAACCGGCACAATGCACACAGATTGGTGATTTTGTGGTTGAACCAAGATTCGTTAATGGAAATGATTTCTCAGTAATTGCAGACATTATACAAACTATAAAGGTTGATCTTAATGTTGAGTATTATTTTGGTTTACAATTAGCCTCTGGAAGGGTCCTAGAACCACCTCTTTTTCTAAAAGCTATGAAATTTATTGAGATATTTAGCAAAGTTGTGCGGTCTAATTGGATTAAGTTTGGTAAAGAAACCAAGTATCATGATACCCCAAGAGGAAATGTTAACTGGAATAATTATTTCATAAATGAATTTAGAGTTGAGAACAAGTTTCGATTTCTTTGTACGAAAAGCATTCATACTATTAATCACCTCGAATTTGGGCAGATGAAATATGTCTTTAATCTATGTAAGGCGGAGCTTTCTAGCATATCAACGCCCACAAATATTAAATTAGCATTGAAAGATGAGGTTGCGTACATCGAAAAACACTTAGAATTTATCGACAATTTGAATGTTAATTCCTTTGTAATAAGGCAGTCTGATACTAAACTAGTTAAAGAGTGCAAGAAACATGCAAATATGATAATTAATAATAAGTTTGAGGAATCATTAGGTTGGAGAGTTGATTTTTCTGAGTTATTCGAAAAGTTCGTTCAGCATATTTTTGAGAAAGTTGGTCAATATTTTGGAGGGAGAGTTCACAAAAATATTCGGTTTCCGGAACTTAAAAGGGATAATCTTTCCTGGCGACTTTCTAGTTTGTCTCCAGATCTCTTACTGGAACTAGAAAATGAGGTAGTTATCGTTGACGCTAAATACAAATCAAATCTATATAACAGGGATATCGTTGACGGCAATATTAAGGAAGAACACCGACATGATCTTCACCAGGTTTTAGCATATTCATCTTTTTCTGGCGAGAAAACAAAGGTTTCTTTTCTTTGCTATCCCTATTCAAAAATTTCCCTTAATGAACTTGTCTATTTGAATAATATAAATAGTTACAAGAATAAAGTTTATATTCTTGGCATTCCGATATCCTTGAAAAGTGCTAATGAATCAATAAATTACATTCTTGATATTCTTCGAAATAGAAGAGCTGAAGCCATGACATTATTAGAGCTTCAAAGTTTATAAATTCCTGACTATAAAATTTATTATTTAAACCTCCTGAAAGCCATATTATGTCATCTTATTCAACCCCCCAACTCCAAACAAAAGTAATTCCTCCCATAACATCAATCGAAGCAATTACGGTGAGTCTTCCGTTTGTGACGCCGTTTTCGATCAGTTCGTACACATGGACATGCAAGGAGGCACTTCTTATAAAGATTTCGAGCGGGGAAGTGTCGGGATGGGGAGAATGTGTTGCTGATCCCGATCCGTTTTACAGTCCCGAGACCACTGTTTCATGCATGCACATAATTAAAGAGTTTATCCTGCCCGTTTTGAGGCCGGGGATGAGCTTTGCTGAGTTTGAAACTGAGATGCGACACATCCGCGGAAATATGATGGCAAAGGCTGCCGTCGAGAATGCACTCCTCGATCTGATTGCAAAAATTGAGGGGGTGCCTCTCTATAAAATGTTTGGATTTGAACCGAAGAGGATAATGTCGGGAATAAGCATTGGGATAAAGGATTCCATTCCCGATTTGCTCGCGGCTGTTCAGGAAGCGGTCGATCTCAGGTATCACCGGGTGAAAATGAAAATCAAAAAGGGGAAGGATATCGGTTGGGTGGCTGCAGTTCGGGAGAGTTTTCCTTCGTTGCAGTTGATGGTAGATGCAAACGGTGATTACTCACTCGATGATACCGCCCACCTCAGCAAGCTTGACAGGTTTGGTCTTACGATGATTGAACAACCCCTTTCTTACAGTGATATTTATTTTCATTCAAAGCTTCAGCGGGAACTGGAAACTCCCCTCTGTCTCGATGAGTCGATTCATTCACTTGAAGATGCAATAACGGCGGTGGAACTTGGTTCGTGCCGGATCATCAACATCAAAGAGGGGCGTGTCGGCGGCATGGCAGAGGCGGTAAGAATTGCGAATTATTGTCAGGAAAACGGAATTCCTGTCTGGTCGGGAGGCATGGACGAAACGGGCATCGGACGGGCTTTCAATATCCACCTGCAGACAGCACCCGCATTTACTCTTCCCGGCGACACTTCCGAAACCAAAAGATATTTTAAGGAAGATATCGTCTCACCCGTTGTAACGCTTGATGATGAGGGTTATATTGCTATCCCCGAGGGTCCCGGAATTGGCGTGACGGTTGAAGAAGAGATGGTGAGGAAGTATGAGATAGGAAGGCTGAAAATTTGAGGGCTGAAACTATGAGGGCTGAAGATTTGAAGGCTGAGGGCTGAATGTTTGATGGATGAAAAACCAATAGCCTTCGATTTCAATCGGATGAAAATGGTTCCACGGATTTCACGGATTGAGCACGGAATCTACGGAGGAAAATGGAAATTTCTTGTTAGGCGACCTTTATTGATCCTTCAATCATCGCGGATGATATTTTAATTCCTTTGGCTCTAATTTCGTCGTTGGCAAACGGGGAGTTTTCAAAATCTTCAGAAGTGAAAGGGTGAGTCTCAATTCTTCTGTCAACTTTTAATACTATAGGCAGCAGCTTCAAATTGTCATCAAATCTTATCCCGGAGAAATCATCGGATACTATTGCAATATCAATATCGGACCATTCAAAATCGGTTCGAGAATTATCAGCAAATGACCCAAAAAGATAAAGAGATAGGACCGAAATATTGTTCTCTCTTAAGGCAAGGGCAAGCTCACAGGCTTTGTCTATTGCGTATTCTCGATCTATCTTTTATCCATGTTCTTACCTTCTCTATGCGTGCCAATTCACTTGAAACAAATTCTGCAGTGCATTTTTTGTAAAAAGATTGTTTATAATCAGGGTATCGGGCTTCCAGATTAAATTAAAACTAAATCTATTGATTTTCTTAATAATAAACAAAACAAATAATCCTTAGCATCGGTGAAAAATAGCGCGAAAAATTTCCGGCAATTTTATTAAGTTGCTCATTGATCAATAAAAAATCGGATTGAATTTTGTGATGGTTAGTTGAGTCAATCCCATTCAATGACTATTGTAATAATTCATCCACTCCGGAGGAAAAGATGAAGCACTTATTAATCATTACCATTACCCTGCTGTTTGCGGGGAAAATTGAAGCACAAAAAATCTATTCGGTTGACTACCAGAGTCAGGCGGATGTGAAGGTGTTCGTAGTTGATTACGAGAGTCAGGCTGACCTGAAGGTTTACAAGGTGAAGTATGAGAGTCAGGCGGGTAAAAACGACGGGAAGTGGTACTTTGTAAAATATGAAAACCAGGCGGATGTGAAGATATATTTCGTTGATTATGAGAGCCAGGCAGACCTCAAGATATACTTCGTTGATTACGAAAGCCAGGCCGGCTGGAGAAACAAAGAAAAAAAACACCTTATGTACTGAGAGGAAGAAATGGCCAAAATTGATTTTATTATCCCTGAGCGAAAAGCCGATATTGGTAATTTTGCTGTCGGAAGATTGCTTCCGTTTAGAGAGAAGCGTCTTGTCGGTCCCTTCATCTATATGGATCACATGGGTCCCGCTCTCCTTTCACCCGGTGAAAATCTCGATGTGGGTCCACATCCCCATATCGGACTTTCCACCCTGACTTACCTTCTTGAGGGTACAATTATGCACCGGGATTCACTCGGTACCGAAGCAGAGATTAAGCCGGGAGAAGTGAATTGGATGACGGCGGGGGAGGGGATTGTCCACTCTGAAAGAACACCGGAGTATCTTAGAGGTGGTGAGAAATCAATTCACGGACTGCAAATTTGGATAGCCTTGCCGAAAGACCTGGAGTCGACCACACCTGACTTTTTTCATGCCGGAAAGGAAGAAATTCCTGTCTGGGAAGAGGATGGTATCGAATTTACACTCATTGCAGGTGAAGGATTCGGCAGGAAATCGGCCGTACCCGTCTACAGCAAATTGTTTCTGATTAAGGTCAAAAACAAGGAAAAGGCAAGACTCGAACTGAAGGATAAACTCTTCGGCGAGGTCGGACTGTACATCCTTGATGGTGGAATTACATACGATGGAGTTCAATATGATTCCCGTCAGATGCTTGTTTTTGAAAATAGCGACATTGATGAGATGGAATTGTTGCCTGACAGCATGGTATTCATTCTGGGAGGCGAACCATTCCCTGAAGGAAGAAAAATCTACTGGAATTTTGTTGCCACAAAAGAAAAACTGATCGAGGAAGCTGCTGAGAGATGGAGAAACATGAAATTCCCGTCTGTTCCAAATGATGACGGGTATATTCCTCTTCCCGATTCAAAGTTCAGGATAAGGAAGTAAAGGATTAAGGCTCCCCCATCATTAATGATACCTGCATTGGAGGAAGAGGCCCTCACCCTTTAATCACAGCAAGGGGTTTTAGCTGAATGACGGGTTCCACGAGGTCCTGCTGGTTTGCCATCACTTCGTCGATATCTTTGTAGGCACCGGGGGCTTCATCGAGGTCGCGGCGGGAGCGGATTGCGTGGATGATCCCTTTTTTCTCGAGATTGCGGGTTTCCTTGTCGATATCGAGTTCACGCTGGGCTTTTTTACGGCTCATTTTCCTTCCGGCACCATGTGAGCAGGAGTTGAAGCTTTTAGGATTTCCTTTCCCTTTCACGATATAACTGGTGGTTCCCTGACTTCCGGGGATAATTCCCGTGGTATCGTTGTCCGCAAATGTGGCACCCTTTCGATGTACCATCACTTTTTCACCGTAATGCTCCTCAGCAATGGCATAGTTGTGTGCGATATTGATCATTTCGTCGAACGAACTGCCGGTAACATGAGTGAAAACATCCTTGATTCGCTCCATCATAAGTTTGCGGTTTGCGAGGGCGAATTCTACACAATAATTCATTTCGCGGAGATACAGCTGTCCCTCATTGCTGTTCAGCCAGAGAAAAGCAAGATCATGTTTTAGCGGAACGGGACTTTTCCATTTCTCGTTCAGTTCTTTGGCGAGTTTATTGTAGTGCTCTGCAACCTTCAGACCTATATTTCGTGAGCCTGAATGAATCATAATCCAGATATGTCCATCCGAACCCTGCTGAATCTCAATAAAATGGTTGCCGCCACCGAGAGTACCGACCTGGGTGAGAGCTGCCTCATACTCCCGCATAACAACGGGATACTGTTTCAGGGTGAAGTGCGGCGGTTCGGTGGGCATGTGCTTCTCATCCTGTCTGCGGCTGTGGTGTGAGAACCCCGTCGGTATCAAAGAACGAATTCCGCCATGATAATCTCCACTTCCCCCCAAAATCTTTTTGATTGTTTCTGTGGAGATGGAGGTCAGTGAGGTTTTTACGGCGCACATTCCACAGCCGATATCGACACCGACAGCATTGGGCAGCACCACATCCTTTGCTGCAAACACACCTCCGATAGGGACTCCAAATCCTTCATGGCTGTCGGGCATAATAGCGATATGCTCGAAGGCATAAGGATGGTTCGCCAGGTTTTTTGCCTGTTGAAGCGCACCATCCTCAATGTCATTGAGCCAAAGAAAGATCGGAAGTTTCTCGGTTGTTATGGTTCTCACGGTTGTTTAATTATCCAGTGTAATCTTTATCAGACTCATCCATCCGCCTCCGAAAATGGTTTTTTTGTCGGGGAATACAAATTTGTTCAGGTAGTTCATGGTGTATGTCAGGTCCCATGTTTTTCCGCCGTCTTTGGTTCTGTAAACGAATCCGGGGGAAAGTGGCGCTCCGTAAACCCGGACCATCCAGCCGTTTAGCGGGTCTGAAAATCCGAGGAACTCGACCAACTCAAATGGCGGCAGGAAGGGGAGCTTTTCCCATGTTTTTCCGCCGTCACTGGTTCTTGACATAATTCTGGAAGTGTCGTTGGTATTGGATACATACCAGCCGTGGAGCGGATCGACAAAGGTCAGGTTTGACGGCATTGTTTGTCCGTATAGGATATTCTCCTCCCATGAATCACCACCATCTGTTGTTCTTTTAATGAACACTGTCGGGTAGGCTTCGGGTGGAGCGCCGGGGAGAACCATTGTGCCAAGCACCCAGCCGTTTTTGTTGTCGGTGAACTGCAGATCATAAAGATCAAACTCCTTTACTGTGTAAGTAACCAGTTCTTTCCATGTTTTACCGCCATCAACAGATTTGATGACATATTTATTATCGAGTTCGATAATAGTGGCAAACATTGTGTTCGGATCGGTGCTGATGATTTTCTGGGCATATCCTTTGAATTTAAGAGGTGCGGAAGTCCATGTATCTCCACCATTTGCGGTACGATAAATGGCACCACTTCCATCCTCACTTCTAAGAATGGCGAGTCCTTCATTTTTGTCAAAAAATTTAATTTGTTCGATGTAGCTGAATTTTGCTTCCAATGACTGCTTCCAGGTATATCCACCGTCACTTGTTTTTATTATGCCGTTGGTGTTGGAAGCGAAACCTGTTTTTGCGTCAGGGAAAGATATGGTGGTAAAATTCAAATCGAGTCCCTCTGCAATCTGGGCAAAGGAGTTTCCACCGTCGGTGGTTCTGTAAATTTTAGGAGTCAGGTACCACAGTCCCGGGAGTACAACCCCTGTGTTTTTATCGAAGAAACCGATTCTGCTGATACCGGTCTCGTCGGCTGACCAGGTTTTTTTCCAGGTCTTTCCGCCATCATCAGTTCTGAGGAGGTCGCCTCTCGAAGTTTCGGAGTAAGGATTTGATTTGATAACCCAGCCTGTTTTATCATCCATAAACCAGATGAAATGCGGTTCCTTGCCTTCATTTGAGGTGGCAGAAATTGGCATATCGATGGATGTCCAGGTTGCACCCGCATCAACGGTTTTTAGTATAACCATTTTCGAAGTGGTTTTGTCATCTTTTTTTACGGGTACATCGGCAACCGCGAATCCGGCTTTGGCATCAGTAACGGAGAAAACTGAAATACTAAGATCTTGAGGAGTTTTCACCAGGTTCCATGTTGCTCCGCCGTCAGTTGTTCTGTAAATATTGTCGTTGTTGCTTCCGTCATTCACCTTTACAGTGGCAATTCCAATTTTAGGAGTGAAGAAGCGGAAGTCTGCGGGGTCAATTTTGAGTGCTGCATTTCTTTCTTTCCAGGTAGCACCTCCGTCGGTAGTAGCCCAAAGCTGGATAACAGGTTCAAGCTCGTTTTCTGAGATTTCCCTGCTGCCGATAATGAATCCGTTTTTTGCATCAGTGAACTGGACTTTTTTCAGATAGATAAGCTTGCCGATTTGTTGCGATTTCCATGTTTTTCCACCGTCTGTTGTCGATTGCAGATTCTGGTTCCAGGAAGTGAGGAAGATTTTTTCCGCATCGATTGCATGGAGGGAAGTGTACCAGACATCCTCACCTGTCTTTAATGTCAGCCAGGTTTTCCCGGCATCGGTTGTTTTTAGAACGGTTCCCAGGGTTCCCGAAGCCCAAGCTGTGTTTTTATCCACCACTGCGATATCGGTCATTACGCTTGCGGTCGGGGTCGGGCTAAGGTATTCAACTCCCTTTTGTCCGAAAAGCGGAGAGAGAGAAAGAGAGAGAAAGAGAAACAAGGAGAAAAAATTTCTTGACATAAAGTTACCTTTTGGATTTGGTGACTGATGAATTTAAGTTCATTAAAATCGATTATAAAGCCCGGAAAAAGTTGAATTTCCAAGTCGTAAATTATACTATTTAAAACAAAAAAGGTTGCTCAAATTGTGAGATTGAGACAACCTTTTTTTGTTCAGAATTTAAGCCCGAGTCAAGTCAATTCATAACTAATAACTCAAAACTCATAAGTAATCTTCTACTTCAGCAGAATAAGTTTTCTGGTTTGGTTATACTCACCTGAAATTATTCTGTAGAAATAGATTCCCGAGTTAAGAGCTGAAGCATCGAAATTGACACGGTAGGTTCCTGCTGATCTAAAGTCATCAACGAGTACCGCCACTTCTCTTCCCAAAGGATCGTAGACAGTCAACTTCACATTTCCGGCTTTTGGCAGGTTAAATGCAATCGTTGTCGAGGGGTTAAACGGATTCGGGAAATTCTGAAGCAGTTCAAACTGTGTCGGAATCCTGGAATCTTTTATATCTGTAGCACCGCAATCGGGAGTGGTAATGCAGAGTGTATCACTGTGACAGCAATAGTTATAAACAGTGTCACCCGGCACAATGGTAGTGAAAATCGCAGTCTGGAAACAGAGGCTTGTATTCGGAGCGATGCCCGTAACAATAAGACTGTCAAGAGGCGAGACCTGTCCCGGCAGAATGGAGACATTATTCACAATCGTTTTCGAGAACGAAACACCCGGAGTTGTCGGATTAATCCCGTAACCTGTCGAGGTTATGTTCGAATTGTTCTGAATGCGGAATTTGAACATAAATGAGCCATCCGGTCTGCAAGTCAATGTTTGTTCAATCAGTTGTGAACAATCATTTGCAGGAGGCACTGTTGGAATACAGGTAAACTGAAGTGTATCCGTACACATTACAACACCGTTTTTAATCCATTTTACTATAATGGTTTGGATCGGATTTGTGTATTGTGAAATACTCATATTGAGAATGTTATTGTATGTCCCGTTTCCGATTCCCGTGGAGATTGGCATTCTCACCAAATTAATCGTGTTGTTCGGCCACAAGTTTGTGAATCCCCATCCTGTGTTCGAGGCAGTAAAGTTAGTAAAAACCCCGCCTGAGACCAGTTGAAATTCGACATTCGAAAAGACCATTGTGCTGTTGTTAACCAGGGAAATGTTATAGGAACAGTTTTGTGGACTGCCAGTTGCACTCACGCCGAGAGAATCGCAGAATGTACGACAATCAGGAATGATTACCACAATTGTACCATAACACCAGCAGCATCCGTCAGAGCTTGTGAATTTCACTGAAAGTCTTACTGTGTCACCAACTGAAGCACCCGATATCAGCAGGCTCTGAAGTCCGGAGATTGAACCCGGATTAACAGGAGTGGTCAGTGTTACATTCGAAGGATTAACAGTAACACCTGATGGAGAGACTACTGTATATTGAATGTTCTTCATGTTGAAACCGGCATCATTTCTGAATCTGTACTTTAGAATCGGATTTCCGTCGTTGCAGGTTACAGTATCTTCCAGAATTGTCGTACAAGAAATCTGGCAATTGAGTTCAACTGTATCTGAACAGGCGATATTTCCAAGAGTGTCGATCCAGTTTACCACAACAAATTGGGGAGAGGTGACAAAGAGGAGTGACATGTTGAAAAAGTTGTTCAGGTTGCCACCCGGTACAAGGCCCGAAGGGGGAGTAAAGATGTTGTTTCCTGAAGTGAACCAGTTTTGGTAGTTGGTTCCCAGACCTGTTCCCGTGGTAAACTGATTTGGAGCAAGACACACCACCTGAACCGATGCGATACCCGGAAGGTTCGTCGGTTGATGAAGACTGAGTACCCAGTTGCAATCATCGGGATGGGTTCTCACGGCAGTAGCCGAGAGGGAGTCACAATTAAGTGTTGCTCGCATGTTCCCAAAATTCACATTCTCGAGATGCTGTCCTGCCGCAAGTGTTATGGAATGAGTACCCGGTGATGCAGGGAATGTCTGAACCCACCCGGGTTGCTGCACTTCGGATACAGTATAGTTTCCGGCGGGGAGATTGGTAAAGCAGTAGTCGCCGTTGGCATCTGTCACGGCATAGGGAACTGTGGCGATGCCAAGTCCGATCTGCCATCCGGGGAGACCCGGCTCACCAGGGTCCATAACGCCATTACCGTTCAAATCATTAAACTTCGTTCCGCAGATGGAAGCCGTGTCCGGCGGTGCAGTGCTTGTTTCGCCACAAATGGTAACATTCCTGTGAGTAGCGAAAGAGGGTGTCATGGGATTGCTCCCAACAGATGACCATGGGTAGATCCTCATCTTGAAGGTTCCTCCGTTTGGCACAAGAACACCACCGGGGATTGTCTGGTTAAATGTCTGAGTAACTGTATTCAGATAGGTAAAAGTACTTCCCAGTTGGAAAGTATTTGACCAGTTGTTTATAGTATAGTACACTTCTCCCTGAAGAATATTAAAATTATTTAAACCCGGGTTATCTCCATAAAAAAACGAGACAGTGTTAACTGTAAGATTGTTCCCCGGAGTCGGAGAGACAGTAAACTCGATATACCTGTTATGGTCACGGTTACTTGCGGGCCAGCCTGCATTTCCGAGCCATAATCTCTGTCCATTGACTGTATAAGGCAAAAATACCGACATAAAAGGAGCAGATGTGCCGAGACCCAAAACCTCAGGAGTGGCAGTTATGTTACCCGATATTGAAGAGACAGCTTCCGAACTGATTAAATTCCAGGTGACACATGTGGTCGTCGGTGGAACATAAGGAGTGGATTCCCCGCATATTTGCACACTGTTGTGAATTGCAAACGAGGGACTCATCGGGTTGCTTCCGTTAGGTGCGTAAGGGAATATTCTTACAGAAAACTGCTGCCCGATGGGGACAACAAGACCTCCGGGTATGGTGACATTAAATGTCTGCATTGCAGTGTTAAGATAATTGAGCGTTCCACCCATCTGAGTGCTTGTCGACCAGCCATCAGTCGAGAAATACACCTGCGACTGAATAATATTCAGATCGGTTGTAAGTGTATTATCACCGTAATTGAATTTTACCTGACTGACAGTGAGCTGATTTCCGGGAGTTGCCTGTACATTAAACTCGATATACCTGTTGGGATCACGGCTTCCTGCAACCCAGCCTGTATTACCGACCCAGAGACGCTGTCCCGTTGAGACATAAGGTGCAAAAACTGACATAAAGGGAGCCGAAGTACCGGGACCAATAGCCTCTGCTGTTGCTGTCTGATTGGGAGCTGTTGTTGTAACCGCACCTGAATTGAACAGATCCCAGGTTGTGCAATTACTGACGGGACATGAAAGAGTTTTTTTGTAAACCCCTCCGAAAGTGCCCGCGAAAACATGCGTGGGAGTTGATGCGAATGCCGTTACAGAAGTGTTGGTAAGTCCTGAATTGTCACCAGTCCAGGTGAGTCCATTATCAGTGGATTTGCTTATTCCCCCGTTGTTGGTCGCACCTGCGTAGATGTCCGTTCCACAAGTCAGCGCGAATGCATCAACAGACCCTCCTGCAACGAAAGTCCAGGATGCACCTGCATCAGTAGATCTGTAAATCCCTCCTCCGATGCTTCCCGCAAAAAGGGTTGAGCCGACAGAAATGAATCCGCGAATATCGAGGGATAAAATTCCCGAGTTGGCGGCAGCCCATGTGACACCATTATCGGTCGACTTAAAAACTCCCCCGGTTGTGCCCGCATAAATCGCCGATCCGGTCCCGTAAAGTGCCCAAACATTCAGATTTCCCAGTCCGGTGTTCGATTGTGCCCAGGTGTTTCCATTGTTGTTGGAGATGTAGATACCACCACCGATAGACC
Organism: Ignavibacteria bacterium; assembly: GCA_017302895.1. Classification (NCBI taxonomy): domain Bacteria; kingdom Pseudomonadati; phylum Ignavibacteriota; class Ignavibacteria; species Ignavibacteria bacterium. Next base: position 160,137 of record JAFLBV010000003.1, read on the forward strand.
CGGCAAGAATTGTTGAACCGGCTGTGAGGAGACAATGGAAGCTTCCCGACTGAAGAAGGCTCCAGTTCCATGAGGGTCCGTTTGCCGATCTGTAAATACCACCCGACAAAGTTACAACAAATATATCAGTGCCACTCGTGGTGAAATTCCTGGCAGTGAGGGTGGTCAAGCCTGTATTTTCACCGTTCCAGTTTACTCCGTCATCGGTACTTCTTAGTACTCCTGCATTTGTAGCTGCGAACAGGTTTGTTCCGTCATAGAACAACCCGTTGATGGCTCCGGAGAGATTGGTTTGCTGCCATTGAGCAACCCCCGGCGAGATGAGGAGGATGAAGAGAAGAGGTATAAAAATCAACTTCGGCGTAAGGTCCGCTCTTTTCTCTTCGGGTGAAGACCCTCTGTCTTTTCCCCGTCTGATTATCATAACAGGTGAAGAAGACCGTTTTGCATCTTTTTCTCCATTGGATCGAGAGAAAAAGTTAATAACATTCTTTAAAAAACTCATAAAACACTCCTTGTTTTGTCGCAAGTTGCACAGAGAGACATACAATTAAAACAGAGAGACAGCAAAAGGCGGGTTTCATTTTGTAAAAGGGGTATGAGACCAAATTAACGGCAGGCAGTTTTTCGGGTGTTTATCCTCCTGTTATTTTGTAGAGCGAGGAAGGGAGAGAAATAACAACTTCCGTTCCTTGAGATTCAGGTTGTTTACCTCCAAGGTCTTCAAACAGGATCGGTTGTGGAATCTCCATTTTGGAACTAAGCAGGCGTAACCGTTCTTCGACGATCTCGATGCCTTTGGAGATATGATCCGCTTTTTTGTTCATTTTCGCCTGCTGAATGCCAACGCCGTTATCAGTTATTTTGATAATCAGTGCCCTGTCCGTTTCCTCGTGAATTTTTATATTCTCAAAATTGAAGGAGACGGTCAGCTCTCCCTTCCTGCCTGAATCGATTATGCCGTGCCAGAGAGAGTTTTCAACAAATGGCTGGATGATCATATTGGGAATCATCAGAGTTGCCGGATTGATGTCATCACCCGTGAGTATCTCCCAGACAAATTTGTCACCAAGTCTCAATTTTTCGAGATCGAGGTACAAGCCCAGCCTGTAAATCTCTTCAGAGAGGAGAATAAAACCACTTCCGGCAGTCTCGAGATTTTTTCTCATCAGATTTGCCATGGTTGCTATGTAGTTGTTGGCTTCCTCGTTTCTGTTGCTGTTGATCAGGTACTGAACGGAATTAAGGGAATTGTAAACAAAGTGAGGATTCATCATGGCAGAGAGAGCCTGATGCTTCAACTGGTTAATTCTTTCGGTCAGCTCCAGTTGTTCTTTACTCCTCTTTCTTTGAACATTGAGTTGCCAGCGAAGAATCAGGGGACCGGATGTCAAAAGGAAGACGGCGATGAGTACTTTCAACCAAATCGACTCCAGAAACCCGGGGCGAATAGCAAAATTGAGTGTCGCCGGCTTCCCCCAATCTCCGTTGATGTCCTTTGCTGAAACCTCCAGTTGATACTCTCCGTGTGACAATGAGACTGCATTAATAAAATCGTTGTCAGTCTCGATCCATTCACCCTCCAAACGGTATCTGTATTTAACAGAACCGGACGAGGAGTAATTTAATGCAGAAAAAGAGATGAAGAGATCGTGATAATCCCGGTCAAGTTCGAATTGATTTTCCCCGTCAAAGGTTTTCCCCCCCGATCTTATTTCAGTAAAAACAACATCACATTTTGGTGTGGAGTATCCATCAAGATAATCAAGATCGATTACAGATACGCCACCGCTGGTTCCTGCATCCAGCCTGTTTTTCTCTTCGTCGTACAAAAGACAAAACACCTCGTTTGACCCCAGACCCTTGAACCTGTTATACACCTTCACTTTTGAATTTTGGTATGAAAACAAGCCCTTGAGACTGCCAATCCAGATTCTTCCTTTTTTATCTGTGACCACGGAGGTGGAGGCGGAGAGGTCGAATCCGCCCAGACTGCTGAAACTTGTCATTTTCCCGCTTGACAACTCATAATAAGCTATCCCTTTGTCAGATGCGAACCAGATTTTATCCCGCCCGTCATTCCATATCCAGTTGATTCTGCTGTTTAGAATTGAATCTCCTTCGAAGAATATTTTGCTCGCGACCGGTTTTCCGCCCGTAAACTTAATTTCTCTTACCATGCACAAACCCGCACCCGTGGCTATCCAAATATTTCCAAGGCGGTCTTCCACAATATCATTGATCCGGTTCACGCTTTCATTCTCTCCAAAGACAGAAAAAAAGATGGTGTCATTGTCTTGTTGAGCGAGTTCGCGTTTCACATAAATGAGATTAGCCCCGTAACCGAAAAGAAAAAGCCCCGAAGAAGTTTTGCAAAATGAAGTGTAATTGATCAGGTTGATTACATTTCCGGCAAACATTGAATTCCTGATTCCCCTCGAACCGAACACACCACAAACAAAAATCCGGTCATCATAAAACTTTATATTGTAGATATATTCATTTGTGGTGGCATTTGCGCGGGTCTCAACTCTCTTGAATCTGTCGCCATCCTCCACATTCAAACCGTCAAATGATCCCACAATCAGACCGATGTTTTTGTCCCGTGCAATAAAATTTATATTGTCGTTGCTCAAGCCATCGGACTCATTATATCGGGAAACATACAGATTATTCAGGCAGAAAACCCCTTTGCCATGGGTACTTACCCACATGTTGCCCTGAGAGTCTTCAAGGTACCCATTGACATGAGTATTTTGAAGACCGATCTTTTTCCCCATATCGATAATCTTTTTCTCTCCGTTTTTAATCATGTAAAAACCATCATTTAAAACGGAGAACCAGAGATTGTTTCTGCTGTCTGAATAAAGCTCAACAACTTCATCAGAAACCACACCCGAGCTGATATTGTAAGAATTTATCACCGAGTTGTTGGATATCTCGTAAATCCTTCCTTTCCCGCCGACAAAGAAACTGCCGTCTTTTTTCACAAAGATTGATAAAAGGGGTCCATCCGGTAAGCCTGCAACATTCTTTTTTACCAAAACTCCATCTTTTAGTGTGAACAAACCCTGTTTTGCTGCCACAACGAGTCTACCATCTTCAAAAAATGCTATTCGTTGAACTCCCGGTGGATTGGTTTTTATTGTAGATGCACTTGTTTTCCCTTTTGAATCACCAACCACAACATTTATCCACCCCGCGTTTTTGTAGGCATAGAGTTTCTGCGGGTCCTCTGAATCGGGTCCAGCTTGTAAATAAGAAATGGCAAACTGCTTCCCTGAAGGGTATCGCAAGAAATTATCAATCCTTCCGTTTTTGATAACATTAATGCCGTTCTCATAAGTGGCAGCATAGATTTCCCCCCCCTGCCCGAGTGCGAGAGAAACAATGGAATTTGCGTTCAAACCGTTCTTGCTGTCGAAAGAGACAAAATGCTTTCCATCGAATCTGCTCAACCCCTGAAGGGTACCGAACCACATAAAACCTTCCTGATCTTGCATCATGCTGAAGACCGTTGAGGAGGCAAGTCCTTCGTTTGAAGTGTAATGATAGAAAGGGGGAGTCTGTGCTTTCAGAATCAGCGACAAACAGAAAAGGATTAAACTTACGACGGAAAACCGAAAAAACCGCATCAAACCGATCTCAATCCCGATTTGATCTTCTTTACAAATTCAGCGGCTTTCCTGCGGGAAACTTCAACCTTGCTGCCGTCGGACATCCTTACCCATCCGCCATCGGTAACGGAATACTCTTTCACGCATTTCAAGTTGATGATGTGCGACTTGTGAACCCTGAAAAAGAGTGATTCAGGGAGAGATTCTTCAAAATCCTTCATTGTTTTTGAAACCATCCTGCATTTTCCCTCCTTCAAGTAAATATTTGTGTAGCTCCCCTCAGCCTCCAGCCTTATAATCTCATTTATATCGATTATGTTAAAACCGTGTGTATCAGGGATTACGAGTTTTTCTTCCTCAAAATAGGGGGCATTTTCTGTTTCTTTTTTCTTCAGTCCGATGAGTTTTTTTACAGTCAGTTTCAACTCTTTGATGTTAACCGGCTTGAGCAGATAATCAACCGCTCCCGCTTTCACCGCTTTTATTCCGTAATCGGCATAGGCGCTCACGAAAACAACCATAAAGTCACGATCATCGAATTCACCGAGAAAGTCGAAACCGTCGAGAACGGGCATGTTGATATCGAGAAATACCACATCAGGCTTGACTTCCTGAACGAGCAACTTTGCAGCAACAGTCGAATCGGCAGTACCCCCCACTCTGATTTCAGGGCACCAGTTCTCGATTATCATCCTCAGATTTTCTCTGCCGTGAAATTCATCGTCGACGATAATGGCGGTTAGCACAGGATTTGGCTGCTCCAATAAAACCTCGCTTCGAATTCGGGAAAAAGTTGATTTTGAAAATTGAATTTATTCAAAAGAAAGAACTTTTATAAGGTATTAGGTATTAGGGATTAGGTATTATTTAAATATTGAGTGGATCGGGTTCAAAAAACTTGTTGCTTGAAAATACAAAAACCCTTATTTTAATAATGAAAGTTTTTATAATTTGGAGAGACTGTGTTTAAATCCATTGTTTTAGTGAAGCAGGTTCCCGACACCGCAAATATCTCGGGAAGTGTAATGAAGGAGGACGGAACCGTCAACCGTTCGAAACTCCCTGCAATATTTAACAACGAGGACAGGGTAGCCATCGAGTTTGCCCTTCGCATTAAGGAAAAATTCGGCGGTACCGTTACTGCTATCACCATGGGACCACAAAGAGCTTCTGATATTCTCAGAGAGTGTCTTTATATGGGTGCCGATTCTGTTTATCTGATAAGTGACAGAAAATTCGCCGGTGCAGATACCCTTGCCACATCTTATGTGCTTAGCGAGGCAATAAAAAAGATCGGCAGTTTCGATTTTATTTTCGCCGGAAGACAGGCAATCGACGGTGATACGGCTCAGGTTGGTCCCCAGACTGCCGAAAAGCTCAATCTCCCTCAGGTTACTTATGTGGAAGAGATTCTTGAGGTATCAAAAACCCACGCAAAGATTAAAAGAAAAATCGACGGCGGTTATGAAATCGTCAGGGCTAAACTTCCCGTCCTTTTCACAGTCCTCAAAGATGCCGCCGAACCGCGACCCTTCAGTGCAAAAAGAGTGATGGCATACAAGGGAGCAAAATCCCTGATGGACCTCGAAAAAATGACCGAAGGAAACAGTCTCCTCTACACAGATAAACTCCAGCATGAATATGAAGAGAAGAATCTCTTCATCCCTACTCTTACAATGGATGAACTGGGGCTCGACCCCGAACGCTGCGGCATCAAAGGCTCGCCGACAAAAGTTCATAAAGTGGATTCTGTGGTTCTTGGCGGTGGAAACCACATCAGAGTGGAGCCGACAAAAGAAGGGCTCGAGAAGCTCGTAGATCAACTTTTAGCCGATCACATTTTTGGATAAGATAATGAAAAAAAAGAACGAAATTTGGGTTTTTGTTGAAGTCAGGAACGGTAAACCCGCCGATGTGAGCCTTGAACTTCTCTCCAAAGGGAATAAACTTGCCGCTATCACAGATTCCGTGTTAAAGTCAGTTGTGATCGGGGACAATGTAAGAGATATTGCAGAAGTTACATTTTTATACGGAGCCTCCGAATCGATACTTGTGGATGACCCCGCACTCAAATATTTCAGGACACTTCCATACGCAAGAATTCTGAACACTCTAATAATGGAAAGAAGACCTCGGATAGTCCTTTTTGGTGCCACCGTCATCGGAAGGGATATCGCTCCCAGAGTTGCTTCCTACACAAAAAGCGGACTCACGGCTGACTGCACAGATCTTCAGATCTCCGATGTGAAATACCTGAATCAGGAATACAAGGAACTGTTGCTCCAGATCAGACCTGCATTTGGCGGAAACATCATCGCAACAATTATTACACCCGATACCGAAACCCAGATGGCAACGGTAAGAGAGGGTGTGATGGAGATGCACAAGGTTGAGGCACCACATCCCGTTAAAATTGAGGAAGTAAAGTTTGTTCCGACAGAGGAAGATGACCTCGTTGAAGTGTTGGAGCAGCACATTGAAGAGAGCAAAGTAAACCTGAAGGCAGCCCCCATAATCGTTTCGGGCGGATACGGTCTCGGTACTAAAGAAAATTTCAGACTCGTTGAAGAACTTGCCCATACACTTGGCGGTGAAGTGGCGGGAAGTCGTGCTGCTGTTGATGCAGGTTTTATAACTTCCGAAAGACAGGTAGGTCAGACTGGTGTTACGGTAAGGCCCAAACTTTATATCGCAGTCGGTATCTCGGGTGCAATTCAGCACCGTGCCGGTATGCAGGAGGCAAAAAAGATTATCGCAATCAACAGCGATCCTGACGCCCCAATATTTGATGTAAGTCATTATGCAATCGTCGGGGATGCTACACAGGTAATCCCGAAATTTATTGAAGTTTACAAGAGCAAGTTGAAATAGGAACAAACATGGCAAATTATTTTACCGACAATGTCGATATTCAGTTTCACTTCAACCATTTTGGTACGGATGATGTGAAAGAAATTGTTCAGATAAGTGAAGAAGATTATAAAGAATCACTCCATTACAACTATGCTCCTGTTTCATTTGAAGATGCGATGGAGAATTACAGGGCGGTACTTGAAGTGGTGGGCGATCTCGCTGCAAACTTTATAGAACCCCGCTCTGCAGGTGTGGATGATCAGGGCGCAATTTTTAAAGATGGCAAGGTAACATACGCTGACGGTACAAGAAAAAATCTTGAACAGCTTGCTCAGGCTGACCTGATGGGTATGATTCTCCCACGAAAGTATGGCGGATTGAATTTCCCCTTCTTTATTTATCTTGTCTCTGTGGAGATGATTTCAAGAGCTGATGCTTCCCTCATGAATCTTTTTGGTTTGCAGGATATAGCAGACACAATCAGGAAGTTTGGAGACGAGGAACTTGCCCAGGAGTTTCTTCCAAAGTTCTCGACTGGCGAATATACAGGTGCAATGGCACTCACAGAACCCGATGCTGGCAGTGATCTTCAAGCAGTAAAACTCTCCGCATATCAAAATGAAAAAGGGGAGTGGTTCCTCCGCGGTGTAAAAAGATTTATCACAAACGGAAACGGTGAAGTGCTGCTCGTGCTTGCCCGAAGCGAAAGCGGTTCCAGGGACGGTCGCGGTCTCAGCCTTTTTGCCTGCTATGGTGATGAGACCGTAAAGGTCAGAAGAATTGAGCACAAACTCGGTATCCACGGCTCACCAACTTGTGAACTTCAGTTCAACGATACCCCGGCAAAACTGGTTGGTACCCGAAGAATGGGACTAATTAAATATGTTTTAGACCTTATGTTTCGTGCCAGAGCAGGAGTTTCTGCGCAGGCACTCGGAATCTCCCAGGCAGCATACGAAGAAGCCCTTAAATACGCTAAAGAACGGGAACAGTTCGGTAAACCGATCATTAATCTCCCTGTGGTTACAAACATCCTGATGGATATGAGGACCACTCTCGAGAGCAACAGGTCCCTTCTCTATTCAACTGCGATTACTGTTGATCTGAAAGAAAAACTTGAAGAAGTGATCGATAAACTCAAAAAAGAGGGAAAACCTTTCGCTGAAGTGAATGCGAGACTGAAATATGTCACCAGAGTTGCAAATCTTCTCACTCCGATGGCAAAGTATATCGTTACAGAATCTGCAAATAAAATCACTTATGATGCACTTCAGATTCATGGCGGAACAGGCTATATGAGGGAGTTCAAGATCGAAAGACTCGCCCGCGATGCAAGAATTACAAACATCTATGAAGGAACTTCCCAACTTCAGGTTGTTGCCGCCTCTACGGGTGTTTATGCAGATGTACTTGCAGAGTACTTCGATAAAAAGGATGCAAAGGTTTATGATGCGGGTCTGACAAGACTGCAGAATTTCCTTAAGGAGATAAGGGTTATCTTTAATGAATGTGTTAAGTATGTTCAGGATAAAAAAGATCCAGTATTTCAGGAAGTTGCTGCAAAAGATCTTGTGGAACTTTACAGCTACATTTACACAGGCTATCTGCTGCTCGACGAGGCTGAAAAAGAGTCCCGTAAACGGTTTATTGCCAACAGATTTATTATTAACGCACTTTCTCACGCCAAGAGAAACGCTGAATCGATTAAGGATGAACTCTTCTCAGACCTTCTTCATTCAGACGAAATCTTAATCTAACCAAGGAGACAGACCATGGATAAACAAAGAAATTACTTCAAGATCTATGATGATGAAGGCATCAAAAGCTACTTCAAAACCAACCTCACTTACGAGGAGATCGAAAAGTTGAAAATCGACTTTGAACAAAATCACCAGGAATTCTACAATAACGACTTTATCAAATTCCTGAAAGACAAAGATGCCTCGACAGAGGAGATTGAAGTTCAGGCGATATATTATTAAGAACCTCAGAGTTTCAGTACTTCGGTACCTCAGAGTGTCGACAACTCTTGGTGCTCAAATCACTGGAGTTGCGAGGTTCAGAAGTACTATATTAGTAGCTTGAGTTTTTGAAAAATTTGAAAGATACATATGAAAGACCACGAAAACATCAATTTTGAATCGAAATGTGTTCATGCAGGCATTGATGAATATGAGTTTGGAGCGGTAGTTCCGCCGATATATCAGACATCAACATTTAAGTTTAAATCCGCACAGCATGGCGCTTCGCTCTTTATGGGCGAGGGCAAGGGACACATCTACACCAGAATGAGCAACCCGACAGTTGAAGCGATGGAAGATTCTGTTGCAGCTCTCGAAGGTGGTGCGAAAGCCCTCGGATGTGCAAGCGGTATGGCTGCAATCAATACCGTTTTTGCTACATATCTCTCAGCGGGCACCCATATAGTGTGCTCACAGGCTGTTTATGGACCGACAAATACACTCCTCAAGACCGTTTTCTCAAGATTTGGCGTCGAAACCACATTTGTTGATACGACTGATGTTGCAGCAGTAAAAGCTGCAATGAAAGAAAATACAGTTTTGGTTTATGTGGAGACACCGGGAAACCCAACACTTGCCGTCAGCGATTTAGCTGAAATCGTAAAAATTGCTCATGAATACGGTGCAAAAGTTTGTGTTGACAACACTTTCATGTCACCTGCACTTCAAAGACCTTTCGAATTTGGAGTTGATGTTATCATTCATTCCATGACAAAATTCCTTAACGGACATGCAGATGTTGTTGCCGGAATTGTGGTCGTAAAAGATGCTGCTGATTACACTCCGTTGAAAAAGGTTTTGAATCAGACAGGCGGCGTTATCGATCCTTTCAATTCATTTTTGGTGCACCGCGGAATAAAGACCCTCGCCATCAGAATGGAAAGACATTGCGAAAACGCTCAAAAAGTGGCTGAATTCCTTGAAAAACACGATATGGTTGAGTCGGTTACATTCCCCGGTTTGCGTTCACATCCTCAATACTTTACCGGATTGAAACAGCACAAAGGGCATGGCGGTATGATCACATTCGAATTGAAGGGTGGATATGATGCCGGCGAAATCATGATGAACTCAGTAAAACTTTGCCAGCTTGCCGTAAGTCTTGGTGGTGTTGAGTCTCTTATTCAGCATCCTGCAAGCATGACCCACTTCTCGATGGGACCTGATGCCCGAAAGGAAGCCGGAATTACAGAAGGAATGGTAAGATTGTCGGTTGGTATCGAAAACCACAAGGATATCATCAAAGACCTCGAGCGCGCCCTCTACGAAGTAGGCGAAGCATTGAATGTAAAACAGGAAAAGAATCTCTTTAGATAAGCCTTTTTCTGAAATAGAATCTTAATTACAGATACACATCCTGATTTTTCGGGATGTGTATTTGTGTTTTAAAGTGGGTAGGGGACGCAGATACACGCGGATTAGGCAGATTTACGCGGATGGAGTTTGAGCCCTTGCGGCGACATATGGGTAGAATCGATCAACCCCCGAGTTTACCGGTAGGACAATCGGGACGATTGTCGCTCCTTTTCCGGAAGGGAGAGTCCCGTTTTACTCCTTTTGAAACCGAGGGCGATGGGTTTTTCAAACCTCAAAAATTCAGCCTTCAGCCTTCAGCCTTCAAAAATTCAGCCCTCAGCCCTCAAAAATTCAGCCTTCTGACTTCAGCCCTCAAAAATTCAGCCCTCAGCCCTTAATTCTACAGCGTTCCAAACACCCTGTCGCCGGCATCACCAAGACCGGGGACGATATATCCTTTTTCGTTCAGACCTTTGTCGAGTGAGGCGGTATAGATTGCTACATCGGGGTGATCGTTCAGGAGTCTTTTTACACCCTCGGGAGCTGCTATGATGGAAGCGAGGATAATATTATTTGCTCCGCCGTCCTTCAGAATGTTGATCGCAGCGGATACACTTCCGCCTGTGGCGAGCATCGGATCAAGGATGATTACAAGTGAGTGTTCAAGATTCTTGGGGGTTTTGTAGTAATATTCGATAGGTTCGAGGGTTTCCTCGTTTCTTTTTAAGCCGATGTGTCCCATCTTTGCCTGCGGCAGGAGCTGCAGGAAGGCATTCGCCATACTGAGTCCGGCTCTTAAAATGGGTACCAGTACAATCTGTGTGGCTATTTTCTTCCCTTTGGTGGTTTCAAGTGGAGTTTCGACTTCCACTTCTCTCATCTTAATTTTTGGACTGATAGCGATGCAAAGCGAGTAGGCTATGCGGTCGAGGGCATTTCGAAAATCGCGCTGGGGTGTATCTTTGTCACGAAGATAGGTGAGATCTCTCACCACCAGATTATTGCTGACAACAGTAAAATTATCCATTTTTCTTCCGTTCATTTGATCTTTAAGGCTGTTTGATCATCAATTAATACTTTAATAAATTTAATTCCTACAAAAATAACCACGGCGAATATCAGAAAATTGAAAAGCCAGGCAAAGAGAAGAGCTCCCCAGAAGTAGCATAGAAGGGAAAGTGCATAAAGCACTATCACGGAAATGTAGAGGGGGATGAACCTTTTGCGTACCGGGAGGCTTGAGTCTGGGTTAAAAAAAGAGCCGTAGAAATAAAGTTTTTGTTTGTCGATGGGGAGTTGGAAATCTCTTTCGGGCAGGTTGTCGGCAATTCCCTTGTTCTTCCGATATGTGCGAAATGCAAGATAGATTGCGGAGAGCATCAACAAGCTCAGAAAGGCTGTGGTCGAAAAAATTATTACATCGGTATCGAGAATCATAGAAGTATTCGGGCTAATTTCTTTTTGTAAATATCATCAAAATGCACCTGCAAAGATAAGTAAAATGAGTTTCTTTCAATTGAACAGGCAAAATGTGACCCGGACTTAATTCTTGCTCATTTTCATTATTTCATTAAACTCTTCCTCTTTTACGGGGAAGACTGACAACCTGTTCCCTCGCTTGATCAACAGAATGTCTTTCAAAGAGGGATTTTCCTTTATCTCCTGAAGTGTAACAAGTCGTGGAAATTTCTCCACCAGTTTAATGTCCACCATTATCCAGACCGGTTTTTCAGGCGTTGAATCGGGGTCAAAGTAATTTGAGTTTGGGTCGAAAGCTGAAGTGTCGGGATATCCTTCCCGAACCACTTCACACCATCCGGCCACTCCCATCGGGTCTGTGCTGCTGTGGTAGAAAAGGACCTTGTCACCATTTTTCATCGAGTCACGGAGAAAGTTTCTTGCCTGATAGTTTCGAACCCCGTCCCAGCAGGTTGTTTGGAGAGGTGAATTTGCAAGATCATCGATGGAGAAAACATCAGGTTCCGATTTCACGAGCCAGTAGTTCATTGTTTTCTCCTGAATTCGGCATTAATATAAGATTTATACGAGCCATTGGGGAGTAAAAAATCAACTTCATACTTGATAAGCGAATCACCTTCAAAGTCGTAGATTATTCGGAACATCTGATCTTCACGGGTTACATAATCCATGCTGCTCCCCTCAAAGATAAATTTTTGCTCATCTTTTTTGAAATCACCATACGCGTTGATAGCGAAATTTCCGAGTTCGTCCATCGAGTAGAGGGTGTATTTCTGTAGCCGTACATCGTACCCAAGATAGGCGATAGAAGTTATTGACATTCCAAAAGCGATGTTTTGCGAACGGGATTCGAGGAATCTGCCACCGAGGACAATCTGATTTCTACATTCGCCTGTCCCTTTAAGTGATTTCTCTCCCTCTGTGTCGAAGAAAAATTCAATCTGGACATCCCACTCACCTTCAAAAAGAGAGAGTTTTTCATGTTCCTTCAGGACAAGAGTCAGTTCTTCAAGAGTTGTCCATTTGTTGGATTGTGAAAATGCCGTCGAAGCAAGCAACATTGAGAGGAAAAGTAATTTCAGGTATTTCATTTTGCAAATATTTTGTTTTTCATTGTGCAAATATACCAATAATAAAAAAAGAGGCTGTCCATTTTCATGAACAGCCTCTTTTTGAATTATGATTTATGAGTTATTAATTATGAGTTTAACTCACAATTATTTCATTAAGATCATTTTTTTGGATGTGGTGAAGTTTCCTGCTTTAATGGTGTAGATGTATGATCCACTGGAAAGTTTGGCAGCATCGAAAGCTATCGAATGATTGCCGGCTTCCTGTTTTCCATTTACAAGGGTGGCAACTTCGGTACCCATAACATCGTAAACCTTTATAACAACATTGGAAGCTTCAGGAATTCTGTAAGAAATCGAAGTTGTCGGATTGAACGGGTTTGGGTAGTTCTGATCGAGAGCAAATGAATTCACCTGTGCGACATCAACTTCCACTTCTTTTGAGTAGGAAGATGTTCCATCGAGATCGATTTGTTTCAGGCGATAGGTATATTTTCCTGCCTGAAGATTTGCATCCGTGAAATTGTAGTTGTGGACATTGGTTGAAGTACCGTTTCCTGCTACAAAAGCAACTGATGAATATTCAGTACCGGCAGCTTTTCTTTCGATTTCAAAACCTTTGTTGTTTGTTTCGGTAGCAGTGCTCCAGTCGAGGACGACTGAACCATTGCTTGAGGAAGCAGTAAATGAAGAGAGTTCGACAGGAACAGCGGCTCCGTAACCTTTTGTAATTCCACCGTTGCTTCTAACACCCCAAACTGCTGTACCTGTGCGGGCTTTGCTGATGTGGTAGTAGCTTCCGGCAGTTGCTGTGTAAGCCGTGGTCCATGCTGCACCATTGTTGGTGGATGCATAGATGGAAGTTGCCTGTCTTGTAACCCACCAGTTGCTTCCTTCTCCAGTTATTCCGCTGATATTACCTGTTCCGGGAACAGTAAGAGCGGACCATGTAGTGCCACTGTTGGTGGTTGCCATGAAGTTGGTACCGCCTGTAAGACCGACAGTTGGTGAATTGAACCATACTGTATAAGAGTTAACCTGACCTGTGGTAGGCTGAGCTGTCCAGTTGCCTCCAAAATTGGTAGAGTACCATATTTTGGTTCCGTTTGTACCGAACCATACATTGGTACCTGACATAAAAAGACCGTTGTTCCATCCGGCAAAACCTTCTGAAGGAACATACATACCGGTTGAATCCCATACTGTTCCGCCGTTGGTGGTACGGAAAATCGTCCATCTGCCACCGACAGGGTCGCCATAGAAAATTCCTGTATTAGCGTCAGAGAACCATATACCATCACCAAAACCACCGGTTTGGGTCAACTGGGTAACCCATGTTGTTCCGCCGTTGGTTGTTTTGTAGATATAGGTGCCTGTAGAAGGTGAAGTGGTGATGTAGCAAATACTTGCATCTATGGCAAAAACTGCATAAACATCCTGATTTGCTATACCGGCTCCGCCGACATTAGCCCAGGTGGTTCCACCGTCAACAGTACGGAGTACTGTTCCGGCAGCTCCACCAATCCAGCAAACCTGATCTGTTGGTGCTGAGACGGAATAAAGTGCGCCTGTAACGCCTGAGGTTTGTTCAACCCATTGAGCATTTGCCACGGAAAAAAGAAAAACGAAGAGGAAAAGAAGTCGATAGGATCTCATATGAGGTCTCCTTATTAAATTTACAGCCCGGATATGCCTTGATTATATGGCAGTTTTCGAACTGTTAAATAAATGTAGCTAAAGTTATCCAAAAATAAAGTAATAACAAAGAAGAAAATTCAGTTTTGTTTTAAAAATACGCCTGTGGACGGATTAATGTAAAATTAACCACGATTGCTATATTTGAGGTAACGAATCATGGAAATTAAAATGAACGGAATTGCAAAATCAGTAACGGTACTGGCACTCGTTTTTATAACGATGTCTGCTTTTGCCGGTAATGGAGACTCTTTAATGACAAAGAAAGCAGAATTTGTGCCTGACTGGGCAAAAGATGCCGTCTGGTATCAGATTTTCCCCGAAAGATTTAGAAACGGTGACAAGAAAAACGACCCGACACTTCAGGATATAGACGGGGCCTATCCGCATGATGTAACTTCACCCTGGAAAATAAGTCCATGGGGATCCGACTGGTATGAATTGCAACCCTGGGAAAAGGAAAACGGGAAGGATATCTGGTTCAATCTGCAAAGAAGAAGATACGGTGGTGACTTGCAGGGAGTTCTCGAAAAACTCGGTTATCTGAAAGACCTGGGAATAAATGCCATCTATTTTAATCCTTTATTTATGGCTCCTTCACTTCATAAATATGACGGGGCAACATTTCATCATATAGACCCGACATTCGGACCTGACCCCGAAGGAGACAAAAAACTGATCGCCTCGGAAGTCTTCAATGACCCCTCAACATGGAAATGGACATCGGCGGACAGACTCGCATTGCTCGTAATTCAAAAGGCTCACGAACTCGGAATAAAGGTGATTTTCGATGGAGTTTTCAATCATATGGGGTTGAAATCCCCGGCTTTCATGGATATTGTCAAAAATCAAAAAGACTCTCCATACAAAAACTGGTTTGCAATAAAATCTTTCGCTGATCCTGAAAAAGGGACAAAATTCGAATATGACGGCTGGTTCAATGTAAAGGAACTCCCCGAAATAAATGAGGATGAGAACGGAATTGTAGCCGAACCGAAAAAATATATCTTTGATATCACAAAAAGATGGATGGACCCCAACGGTGACGGCAATGTCTCCGACGGTATTGACGGATGGCGGCTCGATGTGGCTTTTTGCGTTAAACATCCTTTCTGGAAAGACTGGAGAAAACTGGTCAAATCGATAAACAGTGAAGCCTACCTGACAGCGGAAGTGATCGACTCAATCAAGGTGATCAAACCTTATCTCGAAGGGGATGAATTTGATGCTGTGATGAACTATAACTTCGGTTTCACTTGTGCTGACTGGATTATGGCAGAAAAGACCAGAATATCAACCTCCGAATTTGACAAAAAACTTGAAAAATTGAGGAAAGCATTCCCCGGCGGAGTTGAGTATGTGCAGCAAAATCTGTTCGGCAGTCACGACGCCAACCGGATTGCTTCGCATGCAATGAATGCCGATCTCGGACGATACAGCGACTGGGGTAAATGGTACGGTATTTCGTTCGGCGGTAATTCAAAATATTTTACCGGAAAACCTTCCCCTGAAGCCTTTAAAAAACAGATGCTTTTTGCCATTTTGCAGATGACTTATGTGGGTGCACCGATGGTTTACTATGGTGATGAGGTCGGGATGTGGGGCGCCAATGATCCTGATTGCAGGAAGCCGATGCTTTGGGACGATATCGAATATCAGCCCGAAGTTTACAATCCTGACGGAACCAAAAGAGCAACACCGGATGAAGTCAGTATAAACCATGATCTTTTGAAGCACTATAAAAAACTTATTGCGATAAGAAATGCCCACGCATCCCTCAGAAGAGGCAGCTACAAAACCATAAAAGCTGATGACGAGACGGGTGTTTTTGGGTTCGAGAGGAAATTTGAAAACGAGGAAGTGATGGTCTTCCTGAACAATTCGACAGAAAAAAGATCATTCCCCGTATTAAAAGGCGGGAAATACCTCGATATTCTCAACGGTAAGGAGGTTTCGTTTTCGGCTTCCTATAATCTGCTCGAGATTCCACCGATGTGGGGTGTCATTCTGGTTAAAAAATAAAAAGATTTCCCCGGAGCATCAGAGCCTCAGGTGAACAGGGTAGCTCTGATGCTGCCGATTCTCTTTTATCGTTGATTTCTGCCGTTTGTAACATGTTACCGGCGGCAGGTCATTATTTAATCATGACCGCGGGATTTTTCCGTAATTTTGTTCCTTAATCAGGAAAGCTAATTGGCAAAAATATTCTCAAATCTCTACAAACTTTACACAAGCGACCTTAAAGACGGTGATGTCCAGCGACTGATACGGTCGGAGGCGCCCGAAGTATACCAGTTCTATCTGGAGAGTGCAAAAAAGCGAAACTACGCCAAGATGAATAAGGAGCAGAAGACTTTTGCTCTCATTAAGGATATAGTTTACGCTTTTCTGAGCAAACTCTCACCTGTGAGAAGAATTGCATTCTCTCTCGCTTTTGTCATTTTCTTCTATGCATACCTTGCAAATCTGTGGTTTTGGGCAGTTCTCTCATTTTTTACAATCGTTGCACTCCTTGCCTTCGAGGTGGCTGAAAAACTTACGGCCGCCAACGAACTCGACATAGCGAAAGGTATTCAGGAAGAGCTGATAATGAAAGAACCGCCCCAGTATGAAAAGCTTCAGGTGGCGTCTTATTCAAAACCTGCAAAGACTGTCGGAGGAGACTTTCTTAACTGGTTCCACCTTAACCATGAGAAAAAAAGGCACCTTTATCTTCTCGGCGACATTTCGGGCAAAGGGATGCTGGCGGCGCTCTACATGGTTCGGGTTCACTCACTATTGATGTATCTGACAAAGGAAGAGGAGAACTCACGCAACATCCTTGTGGAATTGAACAAGGTTTTGAATGCCATTTTTAAGCCGGGGCTCTTTTTTACTGCCGCCGGAGTTGAAGTGGAAAATGAAAATGAGTTGAAGCTGTTTAGAGCAGGGCATATGCCGTTTGTTCATTACGATGCCGAAAAAAAGGAAGTTTTGCATATTAAACCCGACGGCATTGGGATTGGAATGAGGGACAAAGGAATCTTTGAAAAATCACTTAAAGAGCATTCGCTCACTCTGAAACAGGGTGATATCCTCCTGGTTTATTCCGATGGACTCAACGAAGCCGTCAATGAGCACGGACACGAATACGGCACACAAAGAATCGAAAAAAACATCATCAAATACGCAGATAAATCTGCTGAAGAATTCCTCCAAATGTTCGTCCGCTCGGTCAACAATTTCACCTACAATGTGCCGATGAGAGACGACATCACGATTTTGGTTATGAAGGCTGAAAAGATGAAGGCTGAATGAGAGAAGGCTGAGGGCTGAAAAGATGAAGGCTGAATAAGAGAAGGCTGAGGGCTGAAAAGATGAAGGCTGAATGAGAGAAGGCTGAGGGCTGAAAAGATGAAGGCTGAATAAGAGAAGGCTGAGGGCTGAAATTGGGATTATTTGTTTTTCCTTTCATTATTGTTAAATTTTGACATTGAAATCATTTTTAGTTTTACGGAGGTTATGGTAATGGAGTACGAGATTACTTTCATTGTTAAAGAGTCGCCGGATGGCGGGTATGAAGCAAAGTGCGTCGGGCACTCGATATTTACTGAAGGAGAGTCCATGGAAGAGATCAAAAGTTCAATAAAAGAGGCAGTCCATTGTCACTTTGAAGATGAACAGATGCCGAAAATGATTAGAGTTCTGTTCCAAAAAGAAGAGGTTATAGCAGCTTGAAAATCCCAAAGGAAGATCTGATTACTTATTTGAAATAATTACAATAAGAAATCAGACCTTCCAAAAATCTATCCCATACCTCAGCCTTCGCAATTCAGCCTTCAGCCTTCGCAATTCAGCCCTCAGCCTTCGCAATTCAGCCCTCAGCCTTCGCAATTCAGCCCTCATCCCTCACAATTCAGCCTTCAGCCCTCACAATTCAGCCTTCAGCCTTCACAATTCATCCTTACTTAATCACCGTCATCTTTTTTGTGATTGAGTTTCCATTTGATGAAAGGGTATAGAAATATACTCCGCTTGTCAGTCCGGTGGCATCAAAATTCACTGAGTGGTTTCCTGATTCAAACATGCCTTCCGCAATAACCGCAATTTCTTTTCCTGTTACATCATAAAGAGTGAGTTTTGCATTTCCCTGATTCGGGAGAGAAAACTTTATAACAGTTGAAGGATTGAACGGATTGGGATAATTCTGCTCAAGTGTGAAACCTTCGATTGCCCCTGAACCGTCATCAACTCCTGCATGTGTCCACAACTGGGCAATAAATGCGTTCGGTACAGCATCAAAGTTGCTCGTCAGGTTTCCACCCATAAAAATAATTCCGGAATATTGCTGCTGTTCGGTGATGTACAAAGACCTGGAGGAGTAATAAGGCCAGTGATCGAGTATTACATCTGAAACAGGGAACACAATGGTTGATGTAAACGGATGGAAGAAAAATGGTATACTTAAATGATTCTTCCCTTGGGTATCAGTCCATAATTGCGGTATCATCACCAGATCATTTACCCGGGTATCAATAATTGGAGAAAGATACAGATATGTAAAGCCCGTGCCTGTCTCGCTTATTGGAAGTGATTGGACGATTACTTCGAATTGTTTTGTAACCGGATCAACAGTAAAAATTCTCCAGCCTTCACCATTCTGAAATTTTCTGGCAAGAAATACATATTTACCGTTCGAGAGTTTTTTGTGTTGCATGTCTTCGCCAAAATCGGTCACAACCCTGTAATCGGGGTCATCTGCGAAGAGGTTATCTCTGATTTTTGTAAAAGTGTTGGTTACAGGGTTGTATTCCTCTACTGCCCCGGAAAACAAACCGCCATAGACGCCCCATCCGCCAAACATGATCGCACCACCATCTGAAGTTGGTACAAAAGTAGGGTAAGCCCGTGGTTGATTTAGATTACCTGTAAAAGTAACCTGATTTGTTTGCAGATCTATAACCTCACCAACTGCTGCCGCAACATCGCTGTACCAGCAACCGGCAAGAAGCACTCTTCCGTCAGCGAGTTGAACTCCGTTGGCCATTGTGCGGGCATGACGAAGTGTCGGTCCGGCTACACTTCGCAACTGATTTGGGTAAACCCTTTCGGTTGTGTTAAGCTGACCCACCCCAAGGTCGGATGACATGCCACCGATCAGGAGGCAGGTGGAGTCGCTGAGATGAACTATTCCGGTCGCATCCCTGTAATCTGTGAGAGTGAAGTTAGCCCATGCAGAGTCGTTGTGTGCAACCGAAGTTACTGTGTTCATCCTTGTAAAACCCGAGGAGTGACCACCGATAGTGAGATAAAGTCCGTTTGATGTAGCTACGGTCTGGCCGTTCATACGGGGGAATGGCATGTCGGGGAGAGAATGTTTTGTAACCCCTTGTGCAGCGGTTGATATAGCCATAAGTGAGATGGCAACAAAAAATGAGAAAAGATTCTTCATGATTATATTCCTTCCTTCAAAATTTTCAAATTCCTTGTGCGAATGATGATGAAAGCCGCTTCAGGCAATTTGAACCAACTGCTCGTGATTCAAAAAGTGTGCCGAAAGAAAAACCCTGCTCTTGCTGATTAGTTAATAAAATTCAGGCATATCTCTCATTTAATAGAAAAAAATTTTTCATTTTTAAGAAATTTGTGTTTGCATGAGTAACCGAAATAAAATAGAACCGCCTGTACATTTTAAAGCAGGGGAATTGATTTCTTTCTTATTTTCGAGAGTTAAAAAATTTTCAATTTAAACCACCAAGAGAAAAGCTTTATGCGTTTAAAACTCATCCAATTATTCTTGATCCCGCTTCTCCTGACCGGCGTCCTTTTTGCACAGGACGAAGAAAAAGAGAAAAAAGACCCACTTCAAAAAGAAAACTTCAGCGGTTTGAAATGGCGTAACATCGGACCGGCACTTACAAGCGGCAGGATCGCCGATTTTGCCATAAACCCGAAAAACAACAGCGAATATTTTGTGGCAGTAGCCAGCGGGCATGTCTGGAAGACCACGAATGCAGGCATCACTTTCGATCCGGTTTTTGAAAATCAGGGAGCCTACTCAATCGGATGTGTAACCCTGGACCCCAACAACCACCATGTGGTGTGGGTGGGAACAGGTGAAAACAACCACCAGCGGGCTCTTGGCTACGGAAATGGTGTTTACAAATCGATTGACGGTGGTAAATCGTGGAAAAACATGGGATTGAAAGATTCCCGTCAGATCGGCGATATTATAATCGATCCCCGAAATTCGAATATCGTTTTTGTTGCCGCTGAAGGTTCCGTTTGGGGACCCGGCGGTGAAAGAGGCCTTTATAAAACTGTTGACGGTGGAAAAACCTGGAAAAAAGTGCTTGAGATCAGTACAAACACGGGTGTAAATAATGTAACTTTTGATCCCCGGAATCCCGATATCATGTATGCCACTTCGGAGCAGAGAAGAAGACATGTTTACGGAAAGATTGGCGGTGGTCCCGAATCAGCAGTATATAAATCGGAAGATGGCGGAGAGACCTGGGAAAAGATTATGAAGGGGCTTCCCTCTGTGCACCTTGGTGGTATGGGAATCGACATTTCTCCCGTAAATCCTGATGTCCTCTACCTCATCGTGGAAGCAGCAGAAAATCAGAGCGGATTTTACAGAAGCACCAACCGGGGAGCAACCTGGGAGAAAATGAGCGATTATGCATCCTCCGGACAGTATTTTAATGAAATCTTTTGTGATCCAAAGGATGTTGACAAAGTTTACTCGATGGAGGTGGTGTCGCGTGTTACAACCGATGCCGGCAAGACATGGGTGCCTTTGGGTCTTGACGACCGTCATGTGGATGATCATGCTCTTTGGATAAACCCTGCAAACACCAATCATCTTTTGATAGGTGGAGACGGCGGTATTTACGAATCTTTTGACGGCGGAAAACTTTGGGATTTCAAAGAAAACCTTCCCGTCACACAGTTTTATCGTGTTTTTGCCGACAATTCCTCCCCCTTTTACAATGTTTACGGTGGTACACAGGATAACAGCAGCATGGGAGGACCCTCACGCACTCTCAGCTCTG
This sequence comes from Ignavibacteria bacterium, assembly GCA_017302895.1. Classification (NCBI taxonomy): domain Bacteria; kingdom Pseudomonadati; phylum Ignavibacteriota; class Ignavibacteria; species Ignavibacteria bacterium. Next base: position 181,205 of record JAFLBV010000003.1, read on the forward strand.
ACGGAATCGTAAATTCCGACTGGTTCATCACCAACGGAGGCGATGGTTTCTGGTCGGCTGTCGATCCTGAAAATCCCGACATTGTTTATGCAGAGTCACAGTACGCAGGTATGGTCAGATACGACAAAAAAAGCGGTGAAGCAATCGATATCAGACCTGAGCCCGGAAAAGGTGAAAAAACCTACAAATGGAACTGGGATACACCTCTCTTTATTAGTCCTCATAAAAACACCCGGCTCTACACAGCAGCGAATATGGTGTTCAGAACCGATGACAGAGGTAACAATTGGGAAGTTATCAGTCCCGACCTGACAACGGGTATCGACAGAAATTCTTTCCCCGTGATGGATAAATACTGGGGAGTGGATGCTCTTGCGAAAGATCGCTCGACTTCGCTGTTTGGTACGATTGTATCCCTCGCAGAATCCCCCGTAAAAGAGAATCTGCTCTATGCCGGAACGGATGACGGACTTATTCAGATCACCGAAGATGCAAAGACATGGAGCAAGGCGGGTTCATTCCCCGGAGTTCCTGAATACACTTATGTAAGTGATGTTCTACCCTCAAGGTTCAACGAAAATGTGGTTTATGCTTCGTTCAACAATCACAAAAGAGATGATTTTAAGCCGTACATCCTCAAGAGTGAAGACAAAGGGAAATCGTGGAAACCGATTTCAGCTACACTTCCCGAGAATGGTTCCGTCTGGAGTATCGCAGAGGATTTTGAAAATCCAAATCTCCTTTTTGCAGGTACCGAGTTCGGATTTTTCTTCACCGTTGACGGTGGAAACAAGTGGATAAAACTCCAGAACGGCCTGCCTGATATCCCCGTTAGAGATATTTTCATTCACAAACGGGAAGGTGATATTGTAATTGCAACTTTCGGCAGGGGATTTTATATCCTCGACAATTACACTCCGCTTCGCAAAGTAACAAATGAAATGTTGTCGCAGGATGCATTCCTTTTTGATGCCAAGGATGGATTGATGTATATCGAAATGGCAGGCAGATACGGAACCGGCAGCACCTACTACAAAGCTCCAAATCCAGATTTTGGTGTCTCTTTCACATATTTTATCAAGGAGATTCCGAAAACATTGAAGGATATCAGAAAGGAAAAAGAGGCTGCCCTCTTCAAGGAAGGAAAGCCAATACCCATTCCATCTGATGCCGAATTGAATGTTGAGAACAGGGAAGTGGCTCCGTATCTTGTTTTTTCGATTACAGATGAATCAGGAAACGAAGTCAAAAAACTTACAAAACCTGCCGGCAAGGGTCTCCAGAGAATCAACTGGGATCTTCGATACAGCAGCATCGCCACACTGAAAGCCGACAAGTTCAACGCAGCGATGAAACAGCAGAGCAGCACCCTTGTAATGCCCGGCAAGTATAAGGTTTCGATGTCGATGGTAACACGGGATGGAGTGAAACCCCTTGCGAAACCTGTTGAGTTTAACGCCGTGGCTCTTAGAAACACAACACTTCCCGCCGAAGACAGAGCCGAACTCGTGGCTTTCCAGCGCAAAGCAGCAGAATTGACCAGAACTGTCAGAGGGACTTATCAGTATCTGAACGATTTGATCAAACAGGTTACTGCTCTGAAGCAGTCAGCTCTCATTACCCCCGGAGCAGGATTTGAATTGTTGTCGAAAGCCGATAAAATTCTGGATGCTCTCGATATCATTTCTCTGAAATTTGAAAGAAGATCAAACTTCCCGAGCGCAGAGGAAAATCCTCCGTCTCCTGTAACAATAAACGAGAGGCTTTCAACTCTGCTCTACACACACTGGAGATCGACATCCAAACTGACAAAAAATGAGCTTACAGCTTATGCGGTTCTTGTTGATGAGTTCCCTCCCGTGTATAACGAGATAAAGAACCTCGCGGATGTGGATGTAAAATTGCTTGAATCAGAACTCGAGAAACTCGGCGGACATGTAACCCCCGGAAGACTCCCCGAGCTCAAGCTGAAGTAATTCAATTCGGATAATTTTAAGGCTGCACCTTTTGATACAGGAAAAGGGTGCAGCCTTTTTTTATAAAGATTAATTTTTACTAAAAATTTTGCGATAAATGATGTATTTCATTGTTTAACGCAAAAAAAATATTTAATGATCGATATTCCGTAATTTTGTGTAATTGAAAAGGAGAATTTTGTATTGAAAAACGACTGGAACGCCCGGTTTGGAGTTGAAGAATTTGTGTACGGGAAAGAGCCCAATGCCTTTTTTAAGGAGGAGATTGACCGTCTGAAGCCGGGGAGGATACTTCTTCCTGCCGAGGGAGAGGGGCGAAATGCTGTCTATGCCGCAAAAAAAGGGTGGGAAGTTGTCTGTTTCGACTGGAGTGATGAGGGGAAAAAGAAAGCTGACAAACTCGCTGAAATGGAGGGAGTGAAGATAAATTACAAGGTAAGTGAAATTTCTGCTTTCGATTATCCCGTCGGAGAATTCGATGCAGTGGGACTTGTTTTTGTACATCTGCCGGAGGACGAAAGGGAAGAACTCCATAAAAATGTAATCAAAACACTAAAACCCGGTGGAAAACTGATATTTACCGCCTATGACAAAACCCAGCTTGGGAAGTCGTCGGGAGGACCAAAACAGATCGAACTGCTTTATTCCCTCGCACAGATCGTCGAGGATTTTATCGATCTGGATTTTGATATCTTCGCAAAAGAAACTGTTGAATTGAATGAAGGGGTGCTTCATATCGGCAGTGCCGATGTGATCAAGTTTTCCGGTATCAAAAAATGAAAAAAGTCCTCTTTCTCACATATTACTGGCCCCCTTCGGGAAAGGCATCCCTGCATTGGCCCCTGAAAATGATAAAGTACCTGCCTCAATTCGGATGGCAGCCTGCCGTTTTGACTGTGGAAGATGAATCATTTATGCAGAAGGATGAATCGATGGAGAAAGAGATTGATTATTCACTTGTTGTGCTAAAAACTCCGTCAATCGAACCGTTTGAGTTTTACAAAATTTTCACCGGAAAAGGGAAGGACGCACAACTCGTTGCATCGGAAACCATTTCGAAAGAAAACAAAAGTTTAGCCCACAGGATCTCTTTGTGGATCCGGATGAACCTGTTTATCCCCGATGCAAGGATTGGCTGGTATCCCTTCGCAGTAAAAGCCGGGAACAGACTGCTTCGGTCTGAAATTTATGATGCCGTAGTGTCAATTGGACCCCCGCACTCGGTACACCTCGCTGCTGCCAAAATTGCCCGGAATGCAAATATCCCGTTTTATCCCGTGTTTATCGATCCCTGGCTTAACATTGCCTACTACAAAGGGCAATCGAGGAGCAAACTTACGGTAATGATTGACGGGTGGCTCGAAAGAAGGACACTGGAAAAAAGCCGCAGGGCGATTTTTGTTACTGAAACCTCCCTTGCTGATTATGTCGCAAGCTATCCTTTCCTAAAAGAGAAGGGAAGGGTTCTTCACTGGGGATTTGATGAGGAGAAATTTGCCGGGTTCAAACGAATCAAAAAACAGGGAGATGAAAAAGTCATCCTTCATTCCGGCAACATTTTCGATTTTCAAAATCCCGAAAAGCTGTGGGGATATCTAAAGCAGAGAATTGATTCGGGAGAAAATTTCAGGGTTTGGTTCACAGGTACTGTAAGTCCCGGTGTCAAACGATCAATTTCGGAAGCAGGGCTCGATGGCTGCACTTCGTATCTTGGGTTCCTTTCCTACGACGAGATGCTCGAAGTGCTGGCACAAGCCGATTATCTTTTAGTGTGTGCGATGGAAAAGCGACACTTCCCCGGAAAGCTGTTTGAGTATCTGAGGACGGGAATCCCCATTCTCGCTTACGGCGATGACAATATTGAGGTGGAAGGGGTGATTAGTTCAGCTAATGCAGGAATGATGCTTCCTTTTTCAGCGGATGGCTCAGAATTTTTCGAAAGAGTTGATTCATTCAAGACGAACCTTGACTTGATCAAAAACTTTGACAGAAAGGTAATTGCTGGGAAATTGAGTTTAATACTTGGGGAGTAACCCTCTCAATTTAGCGTCATTCATTCTCCCTTTCATATCTTGTTTATAATCCTTATTTTTCATTATTGTTAAAATGAATAACTTACAAATCAAATAAATACCGGAGATAACCCATGAAAAAGCTGATATTTTTAGCTTTACCCCTTTTCATCCTTTTTGCCGCGACCAACCTCAACGCTCAGGACGCTTCAAAGAAGAAGCACCATACTGAAAATGACACTACTAAAAAAGAAGCCTGCTGCTCAACCGACTCAACTAAATCAGGTGACTGCTGCTCTGAGTCAAAAGACGCACACAACCATGACATGGGAAACAAAGAAGACAAATCTGTAAAAAAAATATGGAACAGTGTCTGTCCTGTTACAGGAGAAGCAATTGAACCCGGTGCACCAACAGTTGAACACGATGGAAAACTTGTAGCTCTCTGCTGCAAGGGATGCGTCTCAAAATTCCAGAAAGATCCTGCCAAGTTTCTTAAGACCCTCGATAAAGACGGTAAAGCGCTGAAAAACAAATCGTAAAATTTCGATTTTCACAAAAAAAAGAGGCTGTCTCATTCGGGGCAGCCTCTTTTGTTTTAAAGAATGGTAATTATTTAGAATACATTATACTGAAGTGTAACCGCTGTCCGGAAGTCGGTCACTTTCAAAAGACCGCTTCTGTTAAGTGAAGAAGTGATGCCAAGGTTGATGTTGTTTTCGAGGTAGAATATAAATCCTGCCGAAATTGCATGATCGACATAACTGTCTTCGTTCAGAGGGAATATCACAGTATTTCTCTTTATATAATTCAACTGATATCCGGCAACAAAGTTAATTTTGTTTCCGAGTTCATAGAAGTAATCGACACCTGCGGTAACAATTACCGTTTTGAAGAATGTTGAATCGAACGGGGTATTCATGTTCGCATATGCGTTGATCTGTGAATTCCAGCCGATCGGATTTGAGAATCTTCCACCTAACGACAAAGCAGGTGAATTGGTCGGTGATTTGTCTCTGGTTGAAAGATTGAAAAGAACACCGGCGGTTACATCCCAACCGAAGAATCTTTCATTTACTCTTTCGTTGATGCCTTTAAGAACCTGTTGTGTTCTGAGGATACCAATTGCTCCGAGTGCACCACCCTGAAGCAGACCAGTTGCTCTCATCTCTTTTTCGATATCTTCATACCAGTTTTTCTCGTAGGTGTCACCAAAAACGCCGCGATATTCCTGTTCTCTTTCGATGATGTTGGCGATTTTGATCATTGTCTCTTTTGGGAGTCTGGTCGAAATTACGCCTTCTTTCAAGAGGTGATCTTCAATTCTGACCGCTTTTGCGAGGGCTGTTGCATTTATATAACGACCGTAACCACCGCCTACTGTCAGGTTCGATTCAATCTGTTTGAAAGTGTTTGCATGGCGAAGATCCATTGCGCCAAATCCGAACCAGTCTTTATCATCTGCGATGTACTTCCTGATACTTGGTCTGATGCTGATATCGTGGCTGTATTCTTCGAAAGTTTTTCCCGCAGTTGCATCAATATCGATGAAGTAAGCGAAAGGAAGAGAAGAATAAAAATATCTGAAAAGACCGCTTGCCTGTGCTGTGTTTGAATTTACATGAGTCGTCACAGAGTCAGTTGTCTGTGCGAAATTGTAACTTCCGTTAAGGCGGAGAATCTTTGCCCGGCTGATTGGGACCTTATAGTCCTGAACAGATACATTCTGGGCAAATGTGGTGCCTGCAATTACAACGATAGCAAAAAATGTAACAATTAGTCGCATTTTGGCTCCTTTTATATGTTAATGAAGATTAATAGATTAACTTACAAATATTTCGGACAAAATGCAAATAAGAACCTCAGAGATACGGAACCTCAGAGATTCAGCACCTCATTTTAGCCGGGTCACTGAAGTTCCGAAGTTCTGAGGTTCTGAAGCTCTCCTTTGTACTGAAGTTCCGAAGCTCTCCTTTGTACTGAAGTTCCGAAGCTCTCCTTTGTACTGAAGTTCCGAAGCTCTCCTTTGTACTGAGGTTCTGAGGTTCTGATACTCTGAAGTTCTTTATATCTTTATTGAGTCTTCCTGAGCGGGCGTCAGATTGTGGATGGAGCTGAGGCTCAGTTTTATTTTCTGCTTCCAGTCGGCACCGTATTTATCGAGGATCGATTTGAAGGCGATAAAATCGGGTTTCCTTATTTTAAAATCGTAGTCACCCGTTTTTTCATTCATAATCGGCAGAATATGAAGCAGTTCATGGTGCATAAGGATGTATCGTTCCGCCTCATCAAGTGCTGTCCAAAGATCGAGAGAGACCTCTACTATGTAATCAAAACCGGAGAAGAATCTCAACTCAGGGCTTGTTTTGAAGGTTTTGCTCGGCACGGTTTTCGATATGTTGGGGCTCACAAGAAGGTAAGCCACCTGTGCGGGCATAATGTCGAGTTTCTGTTCGGTAATCACTTTATTTGCAAGAAATTTTAATTCTTCCGATTCTTCATATTCCCTTTTTTTAGGTTCCTTTGAAGGCTGGTCTTTAAAATCGAACATTTGTATAATTCTCCTTTACTCTGAAAAAACTGATTTTACAAAATTGAATTCATCCTCGGTGAGGGGTTTGTCTGCAGCCGAGAGGTTGACCTTTACCTGGGCAAGGTTTCTGAAACCGGGAATAACTGCAGCAACTGAATTGTATTTCAAAAGATATTGAAGTGCAACCCGTGCGAGGTCTTCCGAAGTGTTGCCAAACTCTTTTTTGAGGGCTTCTATTTTTGGCTCAAGTTTTGCAAGGTTTTCAGCGGAAAATCTTGGGGCATTTGCACGGTGGTCACCCGGTTCGAATTTTGGCGGGTTATCTTTTGAATATTTTCCGAGAAGAAGTCCCTGGGCTACAGGTCCGAAAGCAACAAATGAAATTTTATGTGCTTCCATTGTCTTGGCAGTCGGGGTTCCTTCCACGAGATATTTATCATCAATCGCACTCGCGGAGCTCTGGAATGCTTCGGGTTTGATTTTCGGACCAAGGGTTGCAAACCGCTCGTGTGAATATGAGGACAAACCGATTACTCTGATTTTGCCTTCTTCTTTCAGTTTATACATCATTTCAACAGCGTCATCGAGGTAAACATCGTCTTTCCCGAAATCACCGTGGTGGAAATAGTAGAGGTCGATAAAATCCCTCTTGAGATTGATGAGTGATTGTTCACACTGGTGGCGGATATGGGCAGGTTCGTAGGCATGGGCTGCGGTTCCTTTGAACCATCCGATTTTTGTGGCGATGGTGATGTCATTTACTCGCTTGCCGAGAATTTTGGAGAGCATTCTTTCAGCTCTGCCATTTCCGTAAACATCCGCATTATCGAAATGGGTGACACCATTGTCAATGGCATAGTTTATAGCGTCCGCCACTTCATTTTCATCTACATTCGCCCAACCGTTTGGGGTACCGTCAACCCAGTTCAATCCGCCGAGTGTCCAGCAACCGAGACTGATTTCAGAGATTTTCAGGTCGGACTTGCCAACTTGTCTTGATTTCATTTTGAATCCTTAAATTTTAATAACCAATAAGCAAAGATAAGAAATAAGGGACTCTGAAAGAGAACGATTTGGGGGTGTTGGATGTAAGGATTCAGGAATTTATCTAATTAATTTTTTATAAAAGCTAAAAAGTTTTTATTTTGCGTACCATATTATTTTTAATAATCATCATTACAAAAGTCTGGCAAAATGATCAAATTAGGATTGGTAACATGCCGGGAATACCCGGAACTTACAGAGGATGATCAGCTTCTGATCCCTGCATTTAAAGAAAAAAAGATAATAGCGAAACCGGTTATATGGAACGATGGCCCCCTCCCTCCAAACGAGTATGATCTTCTGATTATCAGATCCCCGTGGGATTACTATCTTTCCACTGCTGAATATATTTCCTGGATGAATAAAGCCAACGCTGCCGGTTATAAAATTCTGAATAAACCGGAAATCGTCAAGAAAAACCTTCATAAGAGCTATATCAAGGAATTACAGCGTAGAGGTGTGCTTACTGCCGATACGATGTTTATTCCAAAAGCGAGTATCCTGAAGCTGGAAGAGGTTTTTGAGAGAAAACGGTTCAAGACGGTAGTGATAAAACCTGCAATTTCTGCGGGTGCGTTCGAGACCTATCTTGTCCACAGAGATGAAGCAATTGAATATAACCCGATTGCTGCCAAAATCCTCGAGTTCTCCGATCTGATGATTCAGGACTACATTGAGGAAATTGAAACCAACGGAGAGTATTCCCTGGTATTCTTCAACGGTGAATACAGTCATGCCGTTCTGAAAACGACCGCCCCCGGTGAGTTCAGAACACAACTTGAGTATGGCGGTATTGTGGAATCGATCAAACCCTCGGCTGACATGATTGACATGGCATACGAGATAAACGACGCTCTCGGTTTCGATACTTTATATTCAAGAGTGGACGGGATAATGACCAAAGACGAGTTTAAAGTGCTTGAACTCGAGATGTTTGAGCCTTGTCTTTACTTCTCTTACAATGAAAAATCGGTTAAAAGGTTTGTGGAAGCCGTTATCGAACGGATAGGCTGATTTTAGTCACTCTTTTTTTACGGCGGTTTAAGTAAATTTCAGACTCGATTTCCCAATTATCGGAACAGAAGTTTGAAATTACTTATACCGCTTTTTTTATTCGCCTTTACTCTCTTTCCCCAAAATTTTAAGTGGACGAAACTCCCTGTCCCCACTCATAAAACCATAAATTCAATCTCGTTTATCGACAGTCTCTACGGATTTGCTGCCGGCGACACAGGTCTTGTGATGAAAACGACAGATGGAGGTATCTCGTGGCAGGTGCAGACACTTCCCCGAAACAAGGATATAAGCGATATCACATTTGTGAGCAAAACAACGGGGTATGCAGTCGCTCTCGATTTTGAATCATCCCCTTTTGGTACACTTTTTTATAGAACGACCGACGGCGGTGATTCCTGGGTGGAAAGCAGATACAGAGGCGACGAGGTCTATTTTGTTTCACTTCATTTTCTCGACTCGCTTCGGGGGTGGACGAGCGGACTCGAAGGTAAAATTGCCTTCACCACAAATGGCGGCGATGAGTGGATTCCTGCACTGAACGACACGAGTGAGTTCACCAACTTCCCTGTTCTCGGTTTTTCATTTTATACCGATACACTCGCCTTCGCTTTTGGAGGGCATATAGATATTGCCGGAGTTGTCTGGAAAACCACGAATGCAGGTGGTTACTGGAAATCGCATGGAGTGGGACCTGAGCCGATACGGGGGTTGATTGTATTCGACAGTCTCAATCTCATCGGAATTGGTGGTGATTTTGAGTACGGCACCGCAGTTGTAAAATCAACAGACGGAGGGGAAACCTGGGATTACAGAAGCCTTGATGTTTTCGGAGTGCCCTACGGACTTTCATTTCGAACGGAAAATGAAGCATGGGTTCCTCTCGGTTTCGCTCAAAAACTGCTCTATACCCCGGATAAAGGGACAGTTTGGCTGGAATACTCCGCCCCTGACAGCGGTATTCTTTATGACATTCAGTTTACCGATTCCCTGACAGGCTACACCGCCGGCAGAAATGGTTATTTTGCAAAGTACAGCAGAAGTATCGTCGGAATTAAGGAAGATTTCTCCCTTTCATCCTCTGAAACATTCAAACTTGGTGAAAACTACCCGAATCCTTTCAATCCCGTTACCATAATTCCCGTGACCCTTGCAGAACCCGCACAAATTATTCTCACAGTTTATGATATCAGAGGAAGGGAAACAGGCTTTGCAGTCGAAGGAAATTACGCTGCAGGTTATTATGAATTTAAGTTTGATGCCGGAAGAGCATCTTCGGGTGTCTATTTTTACAAATTAAATGTGGTCACTTCTTCGGGCAAAAAGTACTCACAAGTGAAGAAAATGGTGGTTAACAAATGAATATTCACGATTTACCCGGCTACAAGGGGGCTGCATTTCTAAAGATTCTGCCAAAACTCTACCGGGATCCTCTTGGGACGCTGAGCGATATCGTCGCGGGGGGTGACAGAGTAATTCCCTTCCAACTCGGGAAGTATATCCTTTTTCTTGTGAACGACCCCTCAATCCTTCGTCATATCCTAAAAACAAATTACCGGAACTACCCGAGAGGGAAATCGCTGAAAGGCATCTTCCCGCTCCTTGGGAAGGGCTTGTTCACAAGCGATCACGACCTCTGGGTCAGGCAGCAAAAAAATCTGACACCTGCATTTCACACCAAAAATTATGCGGAGTTCGAACAGATAATCAGAGAGGAGACAGGGAGATTCTGCTCTGAACTCGAAGCCCTTTCGAATCAACCCGGCAATGTCGATATGCAAAAAGAGTTTAAAACTTTGATGCTCAGGATTCTGGCGAAGGAGATGTTCTCTCCTGATTTGAAGTTCGAGCCCGAAACCATCATCACAAAACTTGATGCCGTGCTCGACTATACGAGCATAAAAGGGGAATTGATAAGAAATGTCGTTTCGGGTGTAAAGGGGCTGTTTGGTCTTCGCTACACTCCCCCACTCTACTACACTGAATCGTTGAAATATCTTGAAGATTTTGTCGCGGAATTTTTCGGCAGAATTATGAAAAATGAACTGCGACCGGGAGCCCTCACTTCCATTCTGAAAGAATTAAAAGAGCAGGGCGAGATCGACGATACCCAGGTGCGTGATGAAATTATGACATTTCTTTTCGCAGGTTTTGATACCGTGGCAGAGGGGCTTTCCTGGAGTCAGTATCTTATCTCCACCAGTCCCGGCACAGACGAAAAGATTATTTCGGGAAGCGAATCACGCTGGCTTGGTGCCGTGATAAATGAGGCACTGCGGCTTTATCCCCCTGCATGGGCGTTTTACAGAATTGTTACCGAAGATGACGATATTGACGGGCTCCACTTCCCTGCAAAATCTTATCTGATGATCTCACCATATCTGTTACACAGAACACCAAAATACTGGGAGAATCCGCATTTATTTAACCCCGAAAGATTTGTAGAAGAGGATCAGCCCGAGGTGAACCACTTCCACTACATACCCTTCGGTCAGGGTCCCCACATCTGCACAGGAAGAAGAATAGCAATGTTCGAAATGCATCTGATCCTCTCAATCATCACACCCAAATTCCGATTCATTTACACGGGGAAAAATCCACCCGAGGCAGATCCCGGAATAATCATGAAAGCAAAGGATGCTCTCCTCTTCAAAGTTGAGATGAGATAATGAGCGATAATGAGAAAATAAAGCGGGTAATCTCCCTGACAACAGGTAACAGTCTGAAAAACGGATTCATGATTCAGTTTCCCGATGGTGAAATGTGGAACCCCGTCCCCGATTCGGTCCCCGGATTTACACTTAAACTGAAATCGGCGGGTTCATTGAAGAATACGATCTTTCCGCCGACAGAATTGAATGTAACCGAAGCGTATCTTTTTGACGAGTTTGACATCGAAGGTGATCTTTTTTCTGTTTTTGAAACTGCTTACGAATTGTCAGGGATAAAGAGGGGGCATTCCGAAAATCTCAGTCTCCTCCTCAAGATTCTCTCCCTGCCTTCAAGTCCCCGAAAGAAAGAGAAAAACTTCGCCAGGAGGATGTCGGGTCAAGCCCACTCTCTCGAGAGGGACAAAGAAGCCGTCTCCTATCATTACGATATGTCCAACGATCTCTACAAACTTTGGCTCGATCCTCAGATGGTTTATTCCTGTGCATATTTCAAAACTCAGGATACTCCTCTCGAGGAAGCTCAAACGGATAAACTCGACTATATTTGCCGGAAACTTGCCCTTAAAGAGGGAGAGAAGTTGCTCGATGTCGGGTGCGGATGGGGTGCCCTGGTTATTCATGCTGCACAAAATTATGGTGTTACTGCTCTGGGTGTCACGCTGAGTAAAAACCAGGCGGAACTGGCGAATTCCCGGATTCAGCAACTCGGGCTTGCGGAGAGGTGCAGAGTAGAGGTTAGGGATATCAGAGAGATGGAAAATGAACAGTTTGACAAGATTTCATCGGTTGAGATGTTGCACCACATCGGCTACAATTCACTCCCTCAATATTTTGAAAAAATCAGGCAGCTCCTTAAACCGGGCGGACTGTCGTTTCAGCTCGCTGTTACGAGCAATGCAGCAAAGGGAAAATATCGCGGTCCTCTTTTCGCACCAAAATATTTCATGCCCGACTATGAACTTTCACCCGTCGGGGAGTACTTAAAAATCGCCGAAAGAGGGGGATTTGAAGTGTATGACCTCGAGAATCTTCGTCAACACTACATGCTGACAGCAAGGCACTGGTTAAAAAATATCGAAAGCGGGCATGATGAAATTGCAGGGGTTACAGGTGAAGTAATGTACAGGGTTTACAGATTGAGCATGGCGCTTATGGCATACGGATTCTATTCGAACATGATAAACCTCTACCATTTTGTATTGCGAAAAACAGAAGGGAAAGGGAATTATCCCCCTTTAACCCGCTGGTATTGAGATGAAAGGAGAAAAGATGAAGGAACTTTATTTATTACGACATGCAAAATCTGACTGGGATGACGATTCCATTTCAGATCACGAAAGACCCTTAAACAAACGGGGATTCCGTGACGCCCCCGCCATGGGAAATTTAATGAAAAGGGAAGGAATGGTGCCTGATCTTGTTGTCTCCAGCACAGCGCTCAGGGCGAAAACCACCGCAGAACTGGTGACGAAGGAAATCAACAGGAAACCGGCGGATATTATTCTTATGGGGTCACTCTATCTTGCATCGGCGGCAGAAATCCTTGCGCAAATCAGGCAGACGGATGAATCGACGGAAAGACTTCTATTGGTAGCTCACAATCCCGGCATCACAAATCTTGTAAACCGCCTCGCCGGTAATCCCGTTAATTCAATAGAAATGCCCACATGTGGTCTTGCACAGTTTATCTTCCCCGGGAAATGGTGCGATGCAAATTATGCCAGCTTCAGACTGATTCATTTCTATACACCAAAATGATGAAAACCTCGCTGAAAATTATCTCCCACCCCTTCAGGTCGATAGCCTGCTTAACATACCCCCTTCCAGGTTAAAAATATTTTGTAAACCTCTTGACATTAATCAAAAAAAAATGTAATTTAATTCCCGGATATAATTAAACACGGGAGAGCAATGTAAACGCAGGAAATAAAATAATCGTGACAAAATTTGTCCGGTTATTGCAAGTTATCCGGCAGGATGTTCAAGGATTTTTTCCGGGCCCTTTTGGAGCAAATATTCTATCGTAATGTACCTTCCACACCCTGTAGAGAACCATATGGCGGTTCTTCTCCGGGGAACCTTACAAAAACAATTCTATTGCACTGTGACATTTTAAGCAATTAAGATGCCTTCGAATCGTTATTTAGATACTTAATCTTTTTGGAAGACTGTATGAGTAAATACACAAGACCGTTGACAATACTCCCCTGTTTAGTTTTATTGCTGAGTTCTGCTGTGGAGGCACAGTATTTTGATTCATTGATATTTAAGACCTACGGTTACTATTGGGAAGAATCGATCATTTATATGGGAGATCAAAACGATGATGGTTTTGATGATTTCCTTGTCTGTGCGATGGATTCAATAACAGGACCATATGGCAAAGCTCGCTTTTTTTACGGTGGAAACCCCATGGACACAATACCTGAATTTACTATTCCTTTCTACACACCTAAATCTATAACTGCTTGTGACATAAATCGAGATGGATACAGAGATATAGTTAGCATGCGCTTTAACCCCATTTTTCCGGTATATCTTGATGTGTATTTTGGAGGAAATGATATTGACACAATTAAAGACCACTCTTTTCCAATACCCGACACTTCCCGGGAAAAGCGTGTAGTCTTCAAAGGACATGATGGCCCAATGGACTTGGATGGCGATGGATATGAAGAATTAGTCTATACCTGCCCCACGCTATATGTTACGACGAGGAACAAATATATTTCAGGCATCTACATAATGAAGACAAATACCAACCTCTCTCCGATGAGTTACAAATTAGTTACCGATTACCCCGATACACTCTATTACAACAATGATAATTGGATGTATTTTGGTGATATAGACGGAGACGGAAAAGATGACATGACCTTTTACCAACACGGGGTTTACACGGAATTGGGATTAAAGGATAGACGCCGGTTTTATTATGGAAATGATTCTCTGGATTTTAGCAATTATTACCAATTCAGTGATGACACCTTGGAAGGGACGCGTGCAATGTTCATTACTGAAGATATGAACAAAGACGGCAAAAGTGAAATAGGGGTGGTCAATTGGACGGGTAGCTATGCTACTGCCATATCATACGGAACCCCGAGACCACCTGACATAACCCCTGATGTTGTATTTAGAGCGGGAATCCAATATGCACCGGGTTTTTCGCCCGGAGATGTCAATGGAGACGGGTATAATGATTTGGTGAAATATTTGCCTTATTATAACCAAGCTCTTTTCCTTGGTGGAGCCAATGTATCGGGATTGGTTGAAAAATACTACTACGCGAGGAGTAGTTTTTTTGGATTAAATTTTGGAGGAAGAGTTGGAGATGTGAATGGAGATGGGATTGATGATATCTGTATAGGGGAGAATGGATTTTATGAACATTCACCATCCGGGCCTGCGGGGTTTGTATATATTTATAAGGGAAGCAAAACACCCGTATCTGTTAAAGCTGAATATGAAGAAAATCAAGAAATTGACGAACTTGATTTGACTGTCTCACCAAACCCCACCAATGGACCGATTACAGTACGATTCACTATGCCTGACTCGGGTGTTATTCAGTTAAAAATTCACGATATGCTTGGACAGGAGATATTTAACAAAACACTTTACAAGGAGAAAGGAGGTCAAACAGAAACAATCAATTTTAAGGATATAACTGCATCAACAGGGATATATATACTTTCACTTGATCTTGAGAAAGGGGGTAAACATCAAAACAAAAATGCGAAAATTCAATATTTGAAATAATTAAATTCACTTTAAATTAATTTTGGAGAGTAATCGCGATGAAAAAGTTCTACATTATTTTTATAATTCTTACGGGCTTGTGTAATGCTCAGAGCAATCCCCGGCCTGGAGTTGATTATTTACCGCATATCGGATTCTTCGATTTTGTGGTGAATGCCATTTCAACACCACAAAACGGAGATAGTAGTGTAACCCTCATTAATCTAATGAGAACAAAAAACTGGTACTTCAATGAACTTCAGGCTCTTGGTCTTACCAATTTGGTTACTGACGGACAATTCCATATCAATGAAGCTCATGCATTGGATAATTTTTATCTGAACGACTTTGGGTTTGCATGGAAACACAGAGACTGGGGCTTAAATCAACACTTCTTTTTCCCTTCAAAATATATGAATTCATTTGGACATGACAAGGACTACTACACAGTTGAAGTAGGAGGAAGCGCAGTAACGAATATAAGCCCAACACTAAACAATTTTGGTTTTACAGATAACAATGTTAATAGCAGTAGTTACTGGGTCAACAGAGATAATGAGGGAGAACCAACAAATCTTGAACTGACAGGAGAGGACGACGATGATTTTATTGACAACCATAATTATGTTCGTAAGGCACTTGTTGGCGTACACCGTTCCCCCGGAGCTCTTTTATGGTTCAGACTGCCGGCGGCCCAATTCCCCTTGGCAGGAACAACGTATAAAATGAGAATTCTTCTTAGAAAAAATCCTGCCGAAAAAGACCCGCTGGCATTCACGCTCAAAATCAAACAATACAACAATTCACCCAAGTATATAATGACAGAAGACCGCCGGGAGTTTTTTAAGACAACACAACCTGTTAATTACCCTCCTGCGGATTTTACTCAAGAAGTTTATGAGCAAGAAATAACCAATACTACAGATTACGGTTGGTTTGAATCTGATGAATTTACATTAGCTGCCGGAATCAACCTTGAATTTTATATGATCTGGCATGGTAATGTCGATATTTTTATCGATAAAATAATTATTTTCGAACAGAATTTTGCCGATCTGTATGTTCACCCAACCGTAACGATGACCCAAATCTACAATGAATTGGAAGCAGCTTATATTGAGGATGATTTTGAAAAGATTCAAAATTTTTACTTCGATGAGCCGTTTCAGTTAACAGCAAAAGCGAGGGGTGACATACAATCTCAGGTAAGAAGTCTTTTTGGTGGACAAAATTCTCGTGTTGAAATAAATGGAGCAACAGGCGGATATCCAAAGTATTATCATGATTTTGATAGTGCATATTCGCGTACAACCTCCAATGAGTTCAGACAATATATATTGTACAATGATTATCCAATTGATAAAAATACTCTTACCACAACGACATCACTTCAAGCCCGTTTTGATCTGTTTTGTGATTATAAACATTTTGAAGACGATGGTAATGATGAGCTTTATGAACATTCAGGATTAAAAAGCGCATCAGTGGCAGCAAGAAACAATCAAATTCCGTTAATTATGACTTTGGGAGTTCACTCAGAACAATACATAAAAAGAGTAGGTGGAACCATAAGTATTGTACAGGGCGATCATACCCGCAGAGCCCCAACGCGAGATGAGATATTTGCTATGGGGAATATGGCATTGGCTTATGGTGCAAAAGGATTTATGTACTACATGATCCCAACCCGCTCGGCCGATCCTGCAGAGGGTCAAACAAGGTGGAACACTTACGGATTGTTTGACGATTCACTCAGCGTATTTAATCTTGAGCAAGGTACCGGACTAATCCAAAATCCGGCGAATGACCAAATTCCAAATGACAGGTATTTTGCTGTTCAAGACTTTATAAGTTCCACAAACATAATCGATTCAACTCTGTTGGGTTTAAACTGGTTAGAGACAAGAAGTTGGAATAAAACGGCATCGACAACTGTGAACTGGATAACTAATCTCAGTACTAAATATCCATACTTTGAAGACCCGGATTATCCGGAGAGCAAAACATTTGTGGAAACAGGTTATTTTGTTGAAAAATCTCCTCCATCCGGAAAGGTTGAGGATGCAAAATTCATTTATCTCGTAAACAGAAGATGTAATATCATCCCTCCATGGACGCCAGACAATCTTGAAGATTATCCAGATACATCATTTAGAAATATAAGATTTTATCTGAATTTCCCCAGTTCACCATGGGATAATTACACAGTAACAGACTTAAAAACTGACTCTGTCTATTTTACAACCAAAACAGGACTGGTAACGATTTTCCTTGGTGCAGGAGAAGGAACCCTGTTAAAGATTGAACCTCAGATAACCAGCATAACACAAAATGATACTCTGGGTTACAACACGACATTTTACAGTGACCTGACAGTTTCTAATAATGCGACTCTTACAATATTGGAAGGTACAACCCTCACTTTCGAAAATAATTCACGGCTTATGCTCTCTAATGGGAACCTGAATGTTATCGGTACAGCTCAGGAACCGGTAGTGTTTGACTTTGTTACTCCATATTGGCAATCCACTACTAATGGGATTGTTAATAACTATGGTAATGTTGTATTAAACCATGCAAAGATCAAAAATGCAGCTGTTGGCTACTACTCATACTCAACTGACAATGATGACATTCAAAATAGTGAAATATTCAACAACCAGTGGGGAATTGTGATGCATTGGACTCACAGTTATGGTACAGAAAAGGCAAAGATCATTAACTGTAACATCCATAACAATTCAACATGGGACAATCAGGGAAGAGGTATTACACTATCCAATTCATCACCTAAAATATATGCAACCACTATCAGAAAAAATGATTACGGTTTGTATTGCACTACAAATTCAAATCCGTACGACACAACTGATGAGATAAATGGATATAACATTATCGACAGCAACGATGTTGGCATAATAAGCTATAATTCAACTCCTATGCTTGGGTATGTGGATGATGATCAAGGAGGTATTTTCTATTTAGGTGGTGGTAATACGATCAAAAACAATTCCATATTCAATGTAAAGGCATACAGCAGCAATGTCTATGTAGAACGGAATTACTGGGGAACAAAAGACCCGGGATTGTTTAACCTGTATTCAGACAGCACCGGTATGATTTATACTGACTATTATCTGGATGATCCGCCAACAGGATCGATTCAATCCGGATTGGCGCGTAAAGCAACCATGAAGATCGATGCCGAATGGATGCCTCCAAGTCAGAGTAAGTTCACATCGGGAGGAGGACATAATTTGCTAAGAGCGGCAAGAAAACAGATCAGAAAAGGAAACATGACAGCTGCAAGGGCAATATTACTTCCATTGATCAACAACCCTGAAAACATGCAATCATCATGTGAAGCTCTGGAGATATACGGAAAAACTTATAACCCCGAAGAGATTGAAAGTTTCTTCTCGGTTCTTCAGACAGTGGGTAACCGCCCGGATAAAAATGATCTTACAGCAAAGGCTTTGTTTTTGCTTTCAGAATATCAAACCGACAGAAAAGAGACTCACCTTACAAACCTGATAACAGTTTATCAGGGAACCGACCATGCGGCGAGGGCATCTTACCTAAAAATAGTTCACCTGATTGGAGAAGGAAACCGAATCGAAGAGATTAATGCTCTGAAAACTGATATGAACAGATTATATCCTTTGAGTTCATATACGAAGGAAGTAAACTACCTTATAGTTTCAGGCACCAATATGATGAAACCTTCAACGGTGGCATCAACAACTGAGACTCTACCGTTGGAGTACAACCTTCTAAACAACTACCCAAACCCTTTCAACCCTGAAACAGTGATAAAATTCTCACTTAAGGAGAAGAGCAGTGTAACGCTGACGGTTTACAGCATCACGGGCCAGAAAGTTGCAGAACTTGTATCAGGCGAGATGGAAAAGGGTCTTTATGAGAAGAGGTTCAGCGGACTCTCTCACTCATCGGGTGTTTACATATTCAGGCTTGAAGCCCAATCGCTTGAGAGTAAGACAACATACTCGAAAACGATGAAAGCTTTGCTCCTTAAATAGGGCTGAAGGCTGATCCGCCACGGCGGACTGACGGCTGAATTGCCAACACCAGGATTATGAATTACTAAGGCTGTTCTCATTGGGGGCAGCCTCTTAAAAACATCTGCGTTGAAATAAATTTCAATTATTGGTGTAATAACACATGGTAAAAATATTTTGTAAAACTCTTGACATTAATTACAATAATTCGTAACTTATTATCAGGATATAATTAAACACGGGAGAATGATGTAAAATCAGGAAATAAAATAACCGGGACAAAAATTGTCCGGTTATTACAAGTTATCCGGCAGGATGTTCAAGGATTTTTACCGTCCCTTTTAGAGCATATAGTCTATCGTAATGTACCTTCCACACCCTGTAGAGAACCACACGGCGGTTCTTGTCCGGGAAACCTGCTGTTTATAAACATCCCCCTGATTTAACTCATAATAACTCATGAACAATCTATTATTCATATAAATTGTCCTAGAGTAACCGGATTGTATTCCGATTGTACATCTTAATCAATGGTTTAGCATGAAAATGTTTTATATTTTGTTTCTTTTGGGTTTAGGATTATTTACGAGCTGTTCAGAATCGCCGACCGATAATGAGGTAGAAAAACCTGTTCTTACAGTTGACGATATGTCATGCACGGAAGGTTGGCTTAATCTGTCCACTCCTCCGGAGATGTTACCTGCACAGGTATTGCTACTGCAGGATAACCAGACAGTTATGTCCATTACGGTGGTAACTACTGATACGCTTTTGTACATACCCACTCTTACCCATTCCAAAGTTTATGTTTTCCAGGCATCAATAACTCCTCCCAACAATTCTCCAATTTTTTCCAATGTTACAAATCTTACCACACTTTCACCCACCGGCAATTCCTTTAGCCGTACCAAGCATTACCTCGGGAGTACTAATATAAACTATAGCTATGTTAATGATATTGCAATAATTAGTGAGAATGATATCTGGGCTGTTGGTCTGTTTGTTCTTCCTGATACCAATCTTGCAGGTTATTCAAACTATAATGCAGCACATTGGGATGGAACGGGATGGGAGTATAAAAAACTTTGGTTCGAGGCTCCCGGGAATTATCAGTCTGTACCAGCCATCACGGGGATACTTGCATTTTCCCATGACAATTTGTTTATGATGTGTGAATGGGGTACAACATTTTATGATGGTCAGAATCAATCAAAAACAGAGAACGGACCATATTGGACCACAACAATATGGGGAAGCGATAGTAATAATATTTATGCCGGAGGTTATAGTGGAAAAATATATTACTACAATGGAACAGTTTGGACCCCGATCGAAACCGGAACTGACCTGTATGTGAACAACATTTATGGAGATTATAACAAAAGGACAAAATCTTATGAAATACTGGCCGTTTGTGCCGAATATTCTCTTGGCTTTACTTCAAAGATATTTAAGATAGAGGGCCAAAAGGCAACGGAAATAAGCAAACAAGGAATTTCAGATTTCGTTTTGAGAGGCTGGCTTTATCCAGGTAAAAAATATTTTGCAGTTGGTGATGGAATCTATTTTAAGGATATGAATGATTCAGAATGGAGCAAAGAAGAAGATCCAAATTTGATAACAATTTACTGCATAAAAGGAACCCGTCTAAATGATATATTTGCAGGTAGCACATACGATAGATTGTTTCATTTTAATGGAATTGAATGGAAAAAGTTGTTTCCTGAAAATCCCAATTCATCCTACGGTAAAATTAAAATAAAGAACAATATCGTTGTGGCAGCTGGATCAGATGGAAATCAGGGATTGGTAACAATTCTTAAAAGATAAAATTTAATTAAAGGAGGTCTTATGTTTCATCCGCCTTAGAAGTTTTGCATCGGAAATATTTTACTTTAAATTTAATTAATGAATTCATTAAAATATCATTCTCGATTAATGGAAACGATGAAAGCTTTGCTGCTTAAATAGGGCTGAGGGATGAAGGTTGATGGCTGAAAAACCCGCACCAGAATGTTAAATTATTAAGGCTGTCTCGAGAGGGGCAGCCTGCCATTTCAAAAAGACCTGTGTGTTATGCATCAAGTTTATATTTTTGCATTGTTTTTGCTTTAAGTAATTGTTAGTTTTGCAGTCCATTTATGAATGTTTATATTTTTTATTGAAAAGAGTGAACGATCCGGTGGCAACACCGCAAGTGTGAGGGATAAGACATGAAACCGGCAATTTCCTTTATTTTGAGATTGCCTGAAGATTAATCGCGAAATGTGTAAAAGCACGAATACTAAAGTTGCTTTAATCCCTTCCAAACTTAAGAGAAAAAATAAAAATTCTCAAAAGATTTGCCCTTGCCTTTGCGGATGACGCATATAACTGCTCCATCGAAATGAAATATAACAGCCACGGTTTTGAACGAGTTTCCCCCTCACCTAACTAAACCTTGCCCGTTTATCCTTCGGGGTGACGGGCTTTTTTATGTCTTCGGATTAATTTGTGGAACAGGTCGTGAGACAAATCGAATGAAACAGAAATTACTCCCTGCATAACGAATTATCTTTCCCATAAAGCAGATCTTCTGCAATTACATTAAGATCGAACTCAACTCCACCATAATCAGGTTCCTGCACCCACCTGATCAATGAAAGATTCTTTGTTGGGAATGTTTTAAGAATGTTATAAACTTCGATAGGATTGATCGTTGCTTCTTTTTGAAGGGCATATTCCATCATAACTCCCCAATTAAATTTAAAATTCTTGGAGATAACCCAAATATCCACGATATCCTTCGTTTCAAATCGGAAGATAGCCGATAACTTGTTTGTCAGAATATTTGCCCAGTTATCAATAAAGCCAAATTCGGAATCAACCAATACATCGCCGAAGTGCGTGGAAATATCGTTCACAAAATCCACTTTCAATTTTATTTTGTCCTTTTGAAGAATCAGTTGCACAAACCTTGCAGAAGTGACTGTTTTTGCAATATCGATAGTGATTAGCGAATTCTGTGATTGTTCCCGGACCGCCTCCATGAATCTTTTAACAAAACTTAAGAATTCCGGATTATCATTTACAAAAAAATCCAGGTCATCAGAATACCGGTGGTTAAAAAGAAATCTGCTAAGAGCGGTTCCACCGGTCAGATAAAAGGGAATTTTTAAGTCTCGAACGATTTTCAGTACTCCATCCTGTAGGGGGTAGAGGTTCTCCGTGTAAAACTTTTCTGACGAGTTCATATCTGTTCCTTATCTCCCGGTCTCGAATCTTTTCAATCAATTCATGGGTAAGGTTATGTATAAGGTAATCTTTGCCGTATAATTTAAGAATGCTATACCAGGGAACTCTCTCAAGAATTCTTTTAAGGATATACTCCTTGGTTAAGAAAGCGTAGCCGGGTTCCTGCTCCAGAGTGATGAGATATAATTGAATTACATCAACATCATAATCCCAGAATATTGGGTTGAGCGTTTCTTTTATAAAGGATTTATCAGGCATACACAAATATAAAGATAAATAAAGAAATATTTTGCTCACCGAGCAAGTAATTCAAATGACAGTCTGTGTTTTCAAGCTGAATAAAACTATCCTTTTCCCTTGCCTTAAATTGACAAATCTCTCTTATTTTGGAGTTACAAATTAAATTTTTTCCCCGATTATTTCAAACATTTACGGAGGAATCGTGAAGTTGAAGACGAATGTGATTACGGCAGTTCTTTTTACTATATTATTTGTTGGTAGTGGTTACGCTCAGAAAATTACGGACATTATCCAGCCCCTAAGAGTTGTATCGGGCAAGCCGGGTGAATTCAGGATTTCTGACATCTGGTATGCCGGTGACTACAAGGTGAAATTCAAGGAGAATAAAGCCCTCAAAGTATCCTATAGCGAAAAGGACAGCATCCTCAGAGTGGAGACTGACAAGGATTTCGAGGGAATAACCCTCCTTCCATTTGAATATAAAAAAACGGTTTATCAGATACCTGTTGTTGCTGCAAAACAGAGATTTCACACTTTTTCACTCAAACCCTCAAAAAAATATAAACACCTTACGGTGATAGGTCAGTTTAATGCCTGGAACCGCCAGTATGACCCCATGACCGATGCAAACGGCGACGGTGTTTATGAGATATCCGTCCCGATAGAACCGGGTAGATACGAGTACAAGTTTTTTGGTGATGGTGAAGAGATAGTTGATCCCGCAAACAAAGATTCTGTTCCAAACGGAATGGGAGCCTTTAATTCCGTTATTATCATAGAAAAACCGTTCAAAAGCAGAGCATTTCTCCATAACCTGGGAGTGAAAGAGTCAAAATCGTTCAGATTTTTCCATTTTATCTGTGAAAAAGACGGTAAACCGGAACCTGTTGCAAAAGAGAATATCACAGCTTTGCTCGACAATGAATCGCTTACCGACTCTGAAGTGAAGATTGAAAATGGAATTGTTATAGTTACACTCCCCAGAATGAATATGAAAGGGAACCGGCTTTTAAGGGTTGCAATTACCAAAGACGGGCAAAAAACCAACTGGCAATATATCCAGTTGCAGGATGGTGCCCCCGCAGGAAAAGGGAAATTCAACTGGTATGATGCGATAATTTATTCCATCATGGTCGACAGATTCAAAGATGGCGACAAATCGATAAACAAGCCTGTCGTAAGAGACTCCGTTTTCCCGCCTGCAAATTATCAGGGTGGCGATTTCCAGGGAATAATCGACAAAATAAAAGACGGTTATTTTGAGAAACTTGGGATAAACACCATCTGGATTTCACCCGTGAATGACAATCCGATGACTGCGTGGAGGGAGTACCCTGCACCGAACAGATGGTACACAGGTTATCATGGTTACTGGCCTGTAAGTGACACAAAAGTTGAAGAGCAGTTTGGCACCATGGCAAAACTGAAGGAACTCGTTAAAGCCGCACACAAAAAAGGAATAAAAATTCTCCTCGATTTTGTTTCCCACCATGTGCATCAGGAACATCCCTGGTTCAAACAGCATCCCGACTGGTTCGGAAGCCTCGATCTTCCTGACGGAAGGAAAAATCTCCGCCTCTGGGATGAATATCGTTTAACTACCTGGTTCGAACCTTACATTCCATCATTCGACTTCACAAAATCGAAAAAAGCGCTCAACGCTGTAAGTGACAACGCAATCTGGTGGCTTGAGCAGACGGGTGCCGACGGATTCCGCCACGATGCAGTTAAGCATGTTCCGAACGAATTCTGGCGTGTGCTTACGGCAAAAATAAAGAAGCATTTCAAAGGAAAGAGGGATATAGAGGTTTATCAGATCGGTGAGACATTTGGTGACTACGCAATGATAAGCTCCTATGTGAACAACGGTCAGCTCAGTTCACAATTCAATTTCAACCTCTTTGATGTGGCTATTGTAGCATTTCTGAATAAAAATGCTTCACTGGAGCTGATATCCACCGAAATGGAGAAGACTTTCGATGTATATGGTCCGATTCATGTTATGGGTAACATAATGGACAGTCATGACAAAATCAGATATATGGCCTATGCAGATGGAGACCTTGAGATAAACGACGGAAGGGCTGCCGAGATCGGCTGGAACGCACCGCCCAAGGTTGACAATCCTTCGAGTTATGACAAACTGAAACTTTATTACGCTTACATGATGACGATCCCCGGCCTTCCTGTTGTTTATTACGGATCTGAATTTGGAATGACGGGTGCATCAGATCCCGACAACAGAAGAATGATGTATTTTGGCGACAAATTAAACGGATATGAAAAGAAAACCCTCGATGATATAACCAAACTGATTGGGCTTCGCAACAAATATTCCGCCCTCAGGTATGGCGATTTCTATACTGTTGTCAGCTCGCACAATGTTCTTGGTTACATCAGATCTGATGCCAATGGCAGAGTGCTCGTACTCCTCAACAAATCCGAGAAAGAGGAAGTTGTAACTGTAAATCTTCCTGCATTTTATGATGTCGGGTACGCTGAAAATCCTCTTACGAAAGAAAGAATTGTTACCGAGAGTAATCAGATAAAGGTAAAATTAAGTCCTTCGGGATACGAAATATTTCTGTTGGAAAAATAAAATGCAAAGACGCGTTTTCTCAGGAAAGAGTTATCCTTTAGGTGCAACTGTAACCCCCGACCGCTCGGGGGTTAACTTTTGCGTCTATTCACGGAATGCCACTGCAGTCGAGATACTCCTCTTCGATTCACCTGAAGCTAGGCAACCCTCGGATGTTATCAGGTTGAGTATCCTTAACCACAGGACATATTTTTACTGGCATGCCTTTGTGGAGGGGATAAAACCCGGACAGATATATGCCTACCGTGTTTATGGTCCGTTCAATCCTGAGAAAGGTCTGAAATTTGATCCCGAGAAAGTCTTGATCGATCCCTACTCCCTCCTCGTTGTGGACAATCTCTATAACAGGGAGGCAGCAAGAAAACCGGGGAGCAATGTTCAGTGCTCTATGAGAAGCGTGGTGGTTGATCCCTCCGACTATAACTGGGAGGGGGATATGCCGCTGAATCTCGAGAGGACGAGGACAATCGTCTATGAATTGCATGTGAAGGGATTTACTGCCAACCCGAATTCGGGAGTTGATGAAAGGCACAGGGGCACCTTCAAAGGACTTGTTGAAAAAATCCCGTATCTAAAGGAACTTGGCATCACTTCCGTTGAACTGCTGCCGATACAGCAGTTTGATCCTCATGATGTAAAACCGCCTCTCGTGAATTACTGGGGATATAATCCGATTGCTTTTTTTGCTCCGCACAGGGCATACAGCTCCGACCAGTCTATTTTTGGGCCGGTCAACGAGTTTCGTGACATGGTAAAGGCACTGCATAAAGAAGGAATTGAAGTGATTCTCGATGTGGTGTTCAACCATACTGCCGAGGGTGATGAGACGGGACCCGTCCTTTCCTACAGAGGATTTGAAAACAAGGAATATTACATCCTGAATGAGAATAACCCTTACGGCTATGCAAACTATACAGGCTGCGGAAACACCCTGAATGCAAACAATACTGTTGTGAAAAGGATGATAATCGATTCATTGAAATACTGGGTTTCTGTAATGCATGTTGACGGATTCCGTTTCGATCTCGCATCGGTTCTTGCACGGGATCATGACGGGAAACCACTTCAAAATCCGCCAATTCTTTGGCAGATCGAGTCCGAACCCATTCTCGCAGGAACAAAATTGATTGCAGAAGCATGGGATGCGGGGGGATTGTATCAGGTCGGTTCTTTTGTCGGTTACAAATGGGCTGAGTGGAACGGGAAGTTCAGGGATGATGTGAGGAGATTTGTCAGGGGCGACCACAATATGACAAAAATTATCGCACAAAGAATATCTGCGAGTCCCGACATTTATCCCGATCCCCTAAGGAATCCTGCACGCGGAATCAATTTCGTCACCTGTCACGACGGTTTTACTCTGAATGACCTCGTTTCATACACTATAAAACATAACAAGGAAAACAGGGAGGAAAACAGGGACGGAACAAATGAGAACTTCTCATGGAACTGCGGGACGGAGGGACCAACAAACGACCGGGCTGTTGAACAACTGAGAAAAAGGCTTATCAAAAATTATATAGCGTTACTCTTCACTTCACAGGGAACCCCTCTTCTGCTAATGGGGGATGAAGTAAGGCGGACACAAAACGGTAATAACAATGCCTATTGTCATGATAATGTTATGAACTGGTTCGACTGGTCTTTGGTACACAAGAACAGGGATATTCTGCAGTTCACTAAAAAGATGATCCATTTTACCAGAACTCACCACATCTTCACATGGTGTTCCCCCTGGTTAAGCGGCGGGAATTTTGGTGCTTCGATTATCGACTGGCATGGTGTCGAACCCTTCAAACCCGATTTTAGCGACAATTCGCTTACGATTTCATATACCTTGAAAGATTTTTGGAACAACTCCTATTACCACTTCATCCTGAACAGTTTTTGGGACGGTCTTGATTTCAAGTTGCCACACTACAACAATGCTAACCAATGGGAAGTTATTATGGATACAGCCCAGGAGAGCCCCAAAGATTTTCATCCGCCCGGCTCAGGCGTCTTTGTGGAGGGAGATAAATACCTCGCCACCGGAAGAAGTTTTGTGATATTGTATGCGGGAATGAAATGAAGGCTGAGGGCTGAATTTTTGAAGGCTAAAAGTTTGAGCTATGAAGTATGAAGTTTGAGCTGTCAATTAGCTCATAGTTCATAGATCATAGCTCATCGCCAACAAAGTTTAGAGGAACATCGAGCTAAAAGAAAGGTTTACACCAATCTGAGCGAGCAGGATATCAGTTTTCGATTTTCTTGTGTTGTATGAAACGGTTGCATTTTGGGTGTTTATGATAACATCGCCCTCGGTGAGGTATTCAGCTTTTGTACCCATCAGGTATCTTGCCTTTATGTCAACCATTACTCTTGTGCCCATCTGATCGTACACGGTGAACATCAATCCGGCACCACCTCCGTAGCTGAAAGCCCAGTCGCTGAAATTCTGATCTGAAATGGTTTCTTTTCCCGAAAATCTTTCAAGAAGTGAAGTCTGGGTGTACATATATGAACCACCTGCGATCAACTCAACATAAGGTTTGAAGAGGGTGCTGGGTGGAGCAATACGAATCAGGGCATGTCCCAAAACAATGTTGTTTGATCTGGTAACATCAACAGTCAGGTCGGGGATAGTGTTGCTAAGAGGTGCTCTTCTTGTTTCATTACCATAATTAACAAATGCAAGATCGAAACCCCATTCGACAGGTACGCCGGGTGCTGTGGGGAAAAGAATTTCGCCACCGATACCGATACCGGTTCTTGAAAGGTTGTCTTTGAATTCACCCTGTGGGAATCCGAGAGTAAAATTTATGCCAAAACTTTGAGCAATAGCCTGCGATGAAAAAATCATTAAGGCAGCGGCAACAATAAATATATTCTTCTTTTTCATGTTCTTCCTGATTAAGTTTATTAAAAACTAAAGTGCCAATATAACAAAATGTGGAGACTAATATTGTTAAATTACCCTGTAAGTTTTTCAGAAATTGTTGGAATAACATGGGAAAAATAGTAACAGAGACCCTTTTGCGCCTCATAGTTGTATTAACGGCCGTATATTTTATAAGAACGGCATTTCCCGATGACAAATTTTGGCTTATCCTCGCCATAACTGCTGTTATTGGAGGTGTTGTACTGCCTGCTTACAATTCTTACACAAGTTTTTACAAAAACAACAGGGAGATAATAGAAAACTCCATCTGTTCGAAGTGCCGCCACTTCGATGAGTCCGCAGTCCTCTGTAAAAAGTATGAAAGCCACCCGAGACCCGATTTCATTCCGTGTGACGGAAAGGAATTTGAGGGGTGAGCAAGGAAATTGTCCTGACCGAGACAGATCATGCCGGAGTCGTTTTTCCGGATGCATTCAGGCTTCCCAGGGAATGTGCATTTTTATTTAATGAGATTTATTGTTAATTTTCCTAACTTCAAATTTATGATCCGGTTAATTACATGACATTAGAACAATTAAGAAAGAAGAAACGAAAAATCCTGAGACTTGCTGAAAGTTTCGGGGTTGAAAGCGTTATGGTGTTCGGTTCCACGGCACGAAGCGAATCTGATGAGAACAGCGATGTCGATTTTCTTGTAGAGATGAAAGAAGGAAGTACCATCCTTCAACGAATAGGTTTTAAACTTGCTCTTGAAAAATACCTGAAAAAGGATGTTGATGTAATCACAGTAAAAGCCCTCAAAGGTCAACTTTCTGATACTGTCAGGAGGGATGCAGTTGCTTTATGAGAAGTGATTGGTTGTGGCTCCATGATATCTTAATGGCAATAAATAAGATAAAGCAATACACCGATCAGGCAGAGGAAGAGTTTTACAAGTCGGAACTGGTACAGGTTTGGGTAATATATCATCTACAAATCATTGGTGAGGCAGCTAACAAACTGTCGAAGAACCTAAAGAAAAAACACCCGAACATTCCATGGGCAGAAATAACCGGTTTGAGAAATATCATAGTGCACGAATACTTCGGTGTTGATCTGGACGAAATTTGGAGTACTGTAGAGTATGACCTTCCTACATTGGAATTCGGAATATCGAAAATTCTTAGCTCGGAAACTGAATAATTTCTAAATTGGTTTTAATTATATTGTATTATTATTTTAATCAATTATTATTTAGATATGAGCCCATTCATGAAGAGATCAATTGCAGCAGTGGCATTTGTCGTGCTGGTGTTCACCGTGGTGCTGATGGTGACCCCTGTTCAGTCCCAAACACTTAAAAATGCCTTCCCAAACATCACGATACCCAATCCCGTTGACCTACAGTCCCCGATGGACGAGACCAACAGAATATTTGTTGTCTCTCAGCAGGGGAGGATATTCGTATTCCCGAACAGAAGTGATGCCTCGAACCCGAAGGTTTTTCTCGATCTGACCGACCGTGTACTCTACGGTGGTGAACAAGGGTTGCTCGGACTTGCATTTCACCCCAACTTCATAAAAAACGGCTACTTTTATGTCAATTACACCGCAAACAACCCCCGAAGAACGATAATTTCCCGTTTTCAGGTTTCAAATGTGAATGGCGACTCTGCTGTAAAAGCATCCGAATATATTTTAATGACCTACAACCAGCCCTTCTCAAACCACAATGGCGGACAGGTAAGTTTCGGTCCTGATGGCTATCTCTATATAGCTGCAGGTGACGGCGGCTCCTCGGGTGATCCTCAGGGAAACGGACAAAACAAGGCTGCACTTCTGGGAAAGATTTTAAGAATTGATGTGAACGGCACTTCTCCCGGAAAAAATTACGCAATTCCTCCCGATAATCCATTTGCAGGAAACACACAGGGATGGGCAGAGGAGGTTTACGCTTACGGGATGAGGAACCCATGGCGGTTCAGTTTCGATCTTGCCACCAACAAACTCTGGGTTGCAGATGTGGGGCAAAACATGTGGGAAGAGATTAATATCGTAGAAAAAGGGGGTAATTACGGCTGGAAAATCATGGAGTCGTTCCATTGCTACAGTCCGTCTACGGGTTGTGACACTACCGGTCTAAAACTTCCGATCTGGGAATATGCCCACAATTCCACAGGAGGATATTCGATCACGGGGGGCTTCGTTTACAGAGGGAACAAAAACCCGAAACTTACAGGGAAGTATATCTATGCTGATTATGTTTCCAAGAGAATTTGGGCTCTGAAGTATACTCCCGGACAACCCGTTCAAAATGAAGTGCTGCTTAATAATTCAGGACTTTCAATAGTCTCTTTTGGTGAAGACAATTTCAAAAACCTCTATATCCTCGATTATTCCGGTAAGATTTATATGTTCGAACCGCAGGTGGATGCTGTTGATGCAATTCCGCAGTTTACAGGCGGAAATTTTGCAGCACTGAAACAGAATTACCCGAATCCGTTCAATCCCTCCACTTCAATATCATTTGCACTCGCAAAAGAAAGCAATGTAAAACTGGAAGTGTATGACATCTTCGGATCATTGATCGAGGAGATCAAAAAAGGAGTTTACAACGCAGGGGAGTTTGTCTTCGGCTGGGAACCAAAAGGTCTCGCATCAGGCACCTACCTCATCAGAATGACCGCCTCCGCCGCCGATGGTAATGGACTGCAAACCCAAACCATAAAGGCGCTGTTTATGAAGTAAGGCAGAAATGCGAATGCTGAGGGCGGAATTGCGAGGGCTGAAGGCTGAAATTTTAAAGTTTGAGGTTTGAAGTCTGAAGTTTGAAAAACCCGCAAGGGTGACATATGGGTAGAACTCCGGCGACCACCTTCAAGAGAGCCCTTGTGGCGGCATATGGGTAGAAACCAACCCGGGAAATCTGAAGAGGAGCGACAATCGTCTCGATTGTCCAACCGACAAATATTAAGCCCTTGTGGCGACATATGGGTAGAAAATCAGGCACCCAACATCAAGAGAGCCCTTTGGGCGACATATGGGTAGAAACAGCGGCAAATTCCGATCAATCTTTCCCCCACCTTTCGAAGGAGGTGCCGAAGGCATCCCTTTGGGAGGGGTAGGGGGGCGGTACAGAAGAGGGGCAGGGGTGAGGTGGGGAACAAAATTCTATTACCCTTCCGGCATAAAATTTGTCGGTCGGACAATCGGGACGATTGTCGCTCCTTTTCAGATTTCCCGGGATGGTCGCTCATTCTATCCATATGTCGCCACAAGGGCTCTCTTGGAATGGGTCGCCGGGGTTCTACCCACATGTCGCCCGGAGGGCTTAAAAAATCCTCTGCGAAAATCTCCCGAAGGGATGCCTTCGGCACGTTTAATCTGCGTGTATCTGCGTCCTCTACCCATATATCGCCACGAGGGCTTAAAAAACCATCCGTGCAAAATCCGTGATATCCGTGTAACTATTCAACCCCTTATTTCAACAAATCTGCCAAAGCATCGTCTATTTCGGGGAAGGCATATTTAAACCCTGTTTTTTCGGTGTAAGCAGGGATAACCTTTTGGCTATCGAGGATGGTAGCAGACATTTCACCAAACATCAGTTTCACTGCAAATGAAGGCACTTTCATAAGCGACGGTTTTTTGAGTGCCTTGCCCAATTGAAATGCAAATACATCCATCGTTATGGGAGTGGGGGAAACACCATTGAAAACGCCATCCTGGGGATTGTCGATAAGATAGAGGTAAAAATTGACTATGTCGTCGATGTGGATCCATGACATCCACTGGGTACCGCTTCCGATGGGACCGCCAACCATAAACTTGAATGCAGGAATCATCTTTTTTAGTGCACCGCCTTCGGGCGAAAGTACCACCCCTGTTCTCACAATAGAAACCTTCACTCCGTAGGGTTCAGCGAGAAGAGCCTGTTTTTCCCATGCATCACATACATCAGAGAGGAATCCTTCCCCCTTACGGGAGGTTTCATCCACTTCTTCGTCACCTGTATTTCCATAGAATCCTGTTGCAGATGAGGAAATCAGCACTTCGGGTTTTTTCTCCAAAAGCGAAATGGCGTGAATGAGTGCATCAGTGGTTTGAACGCGACTGTTGAGGATCACCATCTTATAAGGTTCGCTCCATCTTTCGGCAACGGAAGCTCCTGCGAGATTCACAAACGCTGCGGCTCCCTCAAGTTTTTGGAGGACGGGTTTGGGATCGCGGTAGTCCCACTTCACAAATTCATTTATGTAAGCCATTCCACGGGCTTGAACGGGATCACGCGTAATAACAACAGGGACATCGCCCCTCTCATATATTTTTTTGCAAAGGTGCTTGCCAATCAAGCCTGTGGCACCTGTTATTACAATTCGTTTTGACATTAGGATAATCCTGATTTTTCGGTTTTCAATAGTAACAAAAATCGAAGTCATTTAATTTCAGTATTTTTGTAAAAAACAATCATTCTTTTTCGAAAAGGATCCAATGACGAATTTTGGACGACAGTTTGCCTCTTTTTTCCCGGCATTTATACTTTTTACAACAGCCTCATTTTCTCAATATTCACCAACATCACCTTACCTGACTGATCCTGACAGACTCGTTGGATATGTTGACAGTTGTGCGAAATTCTGGTTTAACTCATACGATGCGACCTACGGCGGATTTTACACAAATGTGGACAGGATGGGGAATGTTATCACCTCCTGGGGGACAAATAAAAAGCCCCTCACCCAAACCCGTCACGCCTATGCTTTTTCAAAGGCTTTCATGCTTACGGGAAATGAAGTGTATCTGCAAAAGGCTCAGGATGCTCTGACATTTTTATACGGTAAAGCGTGGGATAACACAAACGGCGGCTGGTACGGGGATCTGAACAGACAAGGCTCCCCTGTTTCATCATCCGCAGCCAAAACGGCATTTGATGCACATTACGCTTTATTGGGAATTGCTTCCATGTATGAGGCAACCCGTGATCCGCTTGCTGAATCGTGGTTTAACAAGGGATATGATCTCCTTGAAAACAGGTACTGGGACAGGGGTTCTGCTTTTGGATACTTCGATCAGGCAGCAGCGAATTTTTCCACCCG
Source organism: Ignavibacteria bacterium (assembly GCA_017302895.1). Taxonomy (NCBI): domain Bacteria; kingdom Pseudomonadati; phylum Ignavibacteriota; class Ignavibacteria; species Ignavibacteria bacterium. Next base: position 214,245 of record JAFLBV010000003.1, read on the forward strand.
CACAGGGAAAAGTTTTAACGCAACTGTGGATGCCCTGACAACACATCTGCTTCTGATGAGCAGACTGACGAGCGAAACAAAGTATCGAACCAAAGTTGACTCGATTGTTTTAAACATCCTCAACATGCTTGTGCCGACGATGGACAGCCAGCAAATCGGATTTGCAGAGATATATAATTCTGACTGGAGCATAAACCAGTCTGAAACCATGACGATAATGGGACATGTTCTCAAAACTGCATGGGTGCTCGGAAGGGCATACAGACTCGATCCCAAGCCGGAATATATCACAGCCGCAAGGAAGCTTTTTAATAATGTGCTGCAAAAAGGATACGACCATGTTTACGGTGCACCCTACAAGGATTACAACAGAACGACGGGACAGATGCTTCTTTGGGGGATTCAGGATTCTGCCAAAGCATGGTGGCAGGTCGAGCAGGCAATTACGGGCGGACTGGAGCTTTGGGACATTACAAAAGATGACGAATATCTCAGGGCAGCCGATGAGAGTATCAGTTTCTTTATGAATTACTTTGTCGATCGAACCTATGGTGAAGTCTATGAGAATACGATGCGAAGGGGTGGCAGAGTGTGGGGCGAGCACAAAGGAAACGGTTTCAAGGCGGCGTATCATTCGGTTGAACTCGGCTACCTCACATATCTGTATTCAAAAATTTATCTCGCAAAACAGCCCTTTTCCCTTTATTACAAATTTGTTCCGTCTGTTCTTCCGAGGACAATAAAAGTTTCGCCGCTTCTTACCTCTGCAGGGAAATTGATCATTTCGGGCGTTACGCTGGATGGTGCTCCTTTTGCTTCATTTAATCCGAATACCCTTGAACTGAATCTCGCATCAAACACGGGGGGAAAATTTAAAGTAACCTTCCAGCCACAGGAGATTTCCTCCATCGCAGATCAGGAACCGGGTATCCCGTCTGAAATGGTGCTGAATCAGAACTACCCAAATCCGTTTAATCCCGTTACGAACATAACATTTGAAATAAAGAACGGCACTGAAGTGTTGCTAAGGGTGTATGATGTGATGGGAAATGAAGTCGCAACTCCCTTTGCAGGCTACAAATCTGCAGGGCGACACACAATAAAGTTTGATGCCTCGGGACTGAATTCGGGAATCTATTTCTACACACTTAAAACAGGCGCAGGAACTCAAAGCCGGAAAATGACTCTCTTAAAATGACACGGAACAAAATGAAAAAATATGACTTGGCGGTCTTTGACATGGACGGAACCCTTTTTGACTCCGCCGACACTATCTACCATGCTGCGATAAAAACATTTGATGCACTCGGCATGAAAAATGTCAATTTCCCGCGGGACAGGTTCGAAACACAGATCGGTGCCCATTTTGCAGATATTTTCCACGATTTTGGGATAGTTGTCCCTGATATCGAGCATTATATCGATATCTATAAAGGGATTTATTTCGATTTTATCGACGACACAAAATTTTATCCCGGGATTCCCGAACTCCTCGACTCCCTGAAGGATTCAGGTGTAAAACTTGGACTCCTGACCACTAAAAATCAGCACCAGACTGAAAGAATTGCAGACCATTTCAATCTTCATCAATGGTTCGAAGTGTTGATGGGACGAAAACCGGGAATAAAAATTAAACCCGATCCCGAACCGCTCGAGATAATCATCTCACATTTTGGTGCGGATAAAACGGGTACCGTAATGATCGGTGACACGGAATTCGATATCGGATGTGGACAAAACGCCGGTGTGGATACCATTGCCCTTGGATACGGATACAGGGATAAACAATCTCTGCTCGATCTGAAGCCGACATACTATGCAAATACAGTGGAAGAGTTGGCAAAGATAGTGTTGCCTCACTAACTTTTTTTGATTTCTTTAATCTGATTTTAATAAATGACATCCATTAATTGCCCATGAAAAAAATTCAAATCCTTTTTGCACACCCCGCCCTTGAGAAATCACGGGTAAATAAAAAACTCGTCTCCGTTGCGAAGAAAATGGAAGGAATCACTTTTCATGATCTTTATGAAATTTATCCCCGTTTCGATATTGATGTAAAAAGGGAGCAACAACTGTTGCTCGAACACGACATTATAGTTTTTCACCATCCGTTCTACTGGTACAGTTGCCCACCTCTCCTGAAGCAGTGGATCGACCTTGTTCTTGAACACGGCTGGGCATACGGCTCAAAAGGTAATGCTCTTACCGGGAAATCGGGACTAAGCATAATCACAGCCGGTGGCAGGGAGTTCGCCTACACAAAAGAGGGGATAAACAAGCATACTGTGTGGGAGTTTCTTGCCCCGTTCAGACAGTCGTTTGCACTTTGCAAGATGGTGCCTCTTCCCGCGTTTGTTGTTTACGGTACCCATCGCCTCGATGATGCTGCGATTGAAAAGTGTGCTTCTGACTATGGCAAGATCCTTGAAATTTTACGGGATGAAAAATTTGATGAGGCAAAGCTGCAAAACACTCAATATTTCAATGATCTTTTAACATCTGAAGGGGAGGCATAAGATGCACGAAGGAGGATTTTTCTATCAGGCGTTTCTTTATCTTGTAACTGCAGTTGTCACAGTTCCGATTGCCAAGAAGCTGGGGCTCGGGTCGGTTCTCGGTTATCTCATCGGAGGAATTATTATCGGTCCCGCACTCCTCGGACTTGTAGGAAATGAGGGACAGGATATCATGCATTTCGCCGAATTTGGCGTTGTTATGATGCTTTTTGTGATCGGTTTGGAACTGGAACCATCCCTTCTCTGGCGGCTTCGTGCCTCCATTCTGGGGATGGGCGGGCTTCAAATCGGTCTGACTGCACTTGTGGCAGGTGGAGCCGCGTTTGCATTTGGACTGTCGTGGCAAGCCTCACTTGCAATCGGATTCACCCTGTCTCTCTCCTCCACAGCAATCGTAATGCAGACACTTCAGGAAAAAGGACTGATTAAATCGGGGGCGGGTCAAAGTTCTTTTTCGGTGCTCCTATTTCAGGACATCGCAGTCATCCCGATTCTTGCGATTTTTCCTCTTCTTGCCACCACAAACACAACGGCACCAGTAAATGCACATCCCTCATTTATGGAGACACTTCCCGCATGGTTGCAGACGCTTTTTGTTATAGGCGCGGTAGGGGTAATAGTTCTCGCTGGGAAATACCTCTTGAATCATGTTTTCAGAATTGTCGCAAAAACCGCAATGCGTGAAATTTTTACGGCGATGGTTCTTCTTTTGGTCATCGGTATTGCGCTGTTGATGAATTTTGTCGGACTCAGTCCTGCTCTCGGTGCATTTGTTGCGGGTGTCGTGCTTGCAAACAGTGAGTACAGGCACGAACTCGAAAGTGACATCGATCCTTTTAAGGGGTTGTTGCTTGGGCTCTTTTTTATATCGGTGGGTGCGAGCATCAACTTCGATTTAGTCACGGATCAGCCCGTTACAATTCTGCTCCTGACCCTCGGATTAATGTTTATTAAAGCGGCGGTGGTTTTTGTTATCGGGAAAATTTTCCGTCTGGGGAATGGCGAAAGCTCCATTTTTGCGGTTGCCCTTGCACAGGTCGGAGAGTTCGCGTTTGTACTTTTCTCATTCTCATCTTCACTCGGGATTCTTGATTCCAATACTACAGGGATTTTGACGGCTGTCGTTGCAATCAGTATGGCACTTACACCTTTCATCTTTACTTTTAATGAAAAGGTGATTCTGCCTCTCCTTGCCAGATCCAACCCTGCACCAGAACGGGAAGAGGACAAAATCGAGGAAAAAGGGAAAGTAATCATAGCAGGATTTGGCAGATTCGGGAATACGGCAGGCAGGTTCCTTCGGGCTAACGGCGTTTTCCCGACGGTCATCGACAACGATTCCGATCGTGTGGAGACACTTCGAAAACTTGGAATAAAGGTCTATTACGGAGAACCAACCCGCCATGATCTTCTCCATGCAGCAGGGGCTGAAGAGGCAAAAATTATCATTATTGCGCTCGATATTCCTGAAAAAGTTCTTGAAATGGTACACACAGTTAAAAAGCATTTCCCTCACGCAAAAATTCTTGCAAGGGCATACGACAGAGCCGATGCCTACGATCTTATGGATGCAGGGGTTGATAAAGTTTACCGCGAAACACTTGACACCTCATTAAGAATGGGTGCAGATACACTAAAACACCTCGGTTACCGGGCATATCAGACCGAAAGGATGAGCCACATTTTCTTCAACCATGATGAAGAAAACCTGAAGGAGCTGGCTGCCCACAGAAAAGACAAGTCGGAATATCTCTCGGCTGCCAGACAGGCAATAGAGGAACTGGAAGAAATTATCAGGGAGGATTTCAAGGACACGGATGTAAGCAGGGATGCCGGTTGGGATTCAGAATCACTCAGGGAGGAATTCGGAAAGTTCTGAGATTTGAATTCTCTTGCATATCTGCTCTAAAAACAGTAATTTGCAACAGGAGAACAACCAATTTCAGATGAAGAGATTTAATAATTCGTTGCTGATTGTAATATATCTTGTTTCCGGACTCTTGACGGGTTCCGCAAGCGGTATATTATTGTCCTCCTCGCAGATTACCATATCCGCAAAGAAGAGCAGTCCCCGGACTCAGTACTTCACTACTGCGAAAATCCCGAATCATATAGCGCCGGCTTCTTTCACGGAAATCGATGTTCATGATTTTTGCACGGGAATTGAAACACCCGATACAGACCCCGTAGTCTTCAAGCAGGTAGAGTCCGAACTCCACTCCCAGGCTCCAATTCTTGCACTTCCATTAAATAAAGCCCCGCCCTCCATTCTCTCTTAGAACTTATCGTTAATTAATTTTTATCGGTCGACCCGTTTTGAGGCGTAATATGCCGCATTCCGTTCGTTCCGTTATTTAAACTTAAGAGAGATTAAAATGAAAACTGAAGAAAAAGATGAATCAGGCATCTACGGCATGGTATTGTTTGTAGTGCTCGGTCTGGGCTGTGTGCTTCTTTTATTAAAAGCTGTTATAGGTTTCTGATATGGAGACATCATCACTCATCCTTATGCTCACTGTTTGGACTATAGTAATATCATTTCTAACATATTTCCTTAGAAAAGCAGTGAAAACCCGGAAGAAAGAGTGACAACCTGTCCCGTTTTCAAAAAGTGATGTATTAGATCAGGGTTTTTTCCTGAATAAAAAGAGGATTATGTTTCAAAACACAATTCAACATTTTAGGAGCAAGGTTTTATGGACCCGTTGGAAAATCTGATTAACTACATCACCCGGGATACAGTTTTATTTGCGGCGGTGCAGGCGGTGGTGATCATCCCTGCACTCGTCTCGATAATTTATGAATTCAACTCGAGGCGAAAGAGGAGAACCACACCCGAGGGAACCCCTTCCTTAACGGAAAGTGCAACCCCTGATCCGTACAACGGACTTCAGCGTATTTTGTACCCCACCACTCTAATATTTTTCGCAGCCGTCTGCTTCGCAAATGATGAAATAGCCGGTCACCGTATATTCTGGCTGGTGCTCGATTTTGGTCTGGTGACATACTTGCTTGTGTTTAGCAGGTGGGTGAGGGAGAGATGCAACTAAATGGAGAGTGAATTATGATTGTTTGAAGAAAATTTATTAATTTTCGACAGATTTAAAATAATAGCAGGTTAATATGTTTACGCGGATTTTATTTTTTGCATCCATTCTTTTATCAGTGGTAATAAAAGCTCAATGGTACCCGCAGGAAGTACCTGACACAAGCTATAAACTCAGATCAGTTTACTTCATTGACGATCAGACAGGCTGGGCTGCGGGTAACAATGGCATCATCATAAAAACCACAGACGGCGGGAGAAGGTGGACAAAACAAACCGACAGCTCCCGGATTTCTTTGAGGAGTCTCTTTTTTGTCGACAAACAAAATGGTTGGGCTGTGGGATCGGAATATGGTACTGGTTATTCAGTTGCACTTAAGACGGTAAATGGCGGGACAAACTGGAAGAGATTGCCAATTTTTTCGGGACCTTTTCAATCGGTCTTTTTTATCGACTCTCTAACGGGGTGGATAACCGGTGGTCCTGTGGATCGCGGTGCGAAAGGGATTATTACAAAAACCACTGATGGTGGTGCAACCTGGAAAAGCCAGTCAGCAAATGCCGGGCATGCAAATTTTTCAGTCTTTTTTATCGATCATCAAACGGGGTGGCTGGTTGGGGATGAAGGGATTATCTTCAAAACCACCAACGGAGGTGATATCTGGGTTCCACAGACAAGTGGAGTCTCTGATTATCTTAGAACAGTCAGGTTCATTAACAGGCAGACGGGCTGGATAGCAGGACACAACGGCATCATCCTAAAAACCACAAATGGTGGTGAGACCTGGATCAACCAGTCAGTTGACAATAAAATCTGGTTAGATTCTTTCAATCCGGTTGACAGTAAAACTGCCTGGGCTGCAGGAATTGATTACGGAACCGGGTCGGGTACAATTCTTAAAACCGTTGACGGTGGACTCTCCTGGTATCCACAAATACACCCCTCCAATCTTCAGACTGAAAGGCTTTCAGTCTTTTTCCTCGATGGAAACAAAGGGTGGGCAGTCGGCGACGGTACAATCCTGAAAACCACAAACGGCGGTGACATCTTCACCTCCTCCAATCGCAATTACACCCTGCTTCAAAACTACCCCAATCCGTTTAATCCCGTTACAACCATCAAATATGCCATCCCTCCGGGTCTCCAAAATGAGAAAGTGGCAGTGAGGCTCGTTATCTACAACATGCTTGGTGAAGAAGTCGCCCTCCTCGTAAACGAAGAAAAACCCTTCGGCACATGGGAAGCAAAATGGGATGCTTCGGGTGTATCATCGGGGGTCTATTTTTACAGGTTGACTGCGGGGGGTTATGTTGATACCAGAAAGATGGTGCTGGTGAGGTAGGGGGGAGATTACAGATGTATATTAGAATAGATGTTTAATATTTTTTCGGAGATTAAATTGGTACCTGACTTTCAAAAAATTATGCTTCCCCTGTTAAAGTTATTAGGGGATAAAGAGATACACAAGACATCGGAATTGAAATTAAAAATTGCTGATCACTTTAAACTTTCTGAAGTTGACAGGAATGAAATGCTTCCCAGCGGGACTCAGTTGAAGTTGGATAATCGGGTACATTGGGCAATTTCTCACCTCAAGCATGCGGGATTGCTTGTGTACCCCTCAAGAGGCAAATGCATGATTACTGAAGAAGGGATGAAAGTGATTTCCAACCCTCCTGAATTAATAAACATTAAATATCTTCGCAATTTCACCGTATTTCAACAATGGCAGGATGAGACGAAGTCAAACCGTAGAAAAGTTGATAACACGACAGAAGGAGAGTCTACCCAATCAGTCATTACGCCGGATGAATCGATTGAGAATTCTTATTCCGAGCTTAACAGAGTATTAAGAGCAGAAATCATTGAGAAAATTAAAAGTTGTTCACCTCGTTTTTTCGAGCAATTAGTGATCGATCTCTTATTGAAGATGGGCTACGGTGGATCGAAAATTGAAGCCGGTGAAGTACTTGGAAAGAGTAATGATGGCGGAATCGATGGTCTGATAAAAGAAGACCGATTAGGACTTGATACAATTTATGTTCAGGCAAAAAAGTGGGAGAATGTTGTACCTGTTTCTCAAGTTCGTGATTTTGCGGGGGCACTTCTTTCAAAGAAAGCTAAAAAAGGGATATTTATTGCCACTTCATCTTTCCCCAATTCTGCAAAGCAATATGTTGCAGCCATAGAACCACGAATAGTGCTGATTGATGGTGAGCAGTTAGCGGAATTGATGATAGAGCATGATCTTGGGGTGTCCATACAGAGAACCATTGCAATCAAAAAGCTTGATCTTGATTATTACGAGGAATAGAGGATGGCATTCTGTGAAAAGAATCAAAAGAAATGTCCCATGTTCTGTTGACGGTCTCTTGAATAAAATCCAGAGCCCTGTGAGGTCAGGATGTTGTGGTTAATTCCCCATATGTTCCCCATATTCTTGTCCAAAAGGCTGGTTCAAAGATCGTAACATTAAATAAATAAATGAGTTAACCGTTATCTGTAATTCCCCATATTTTCTACCCAAACAGGTAAACATTTCATTACCCTTCCCGGTTGAAGTGCAGAAGCGGGGAATATTTTTCTACCCATATGTCGCCGCAAGGGCTTTCTTGGGATATGGTTGCCGGTTTATCTACGAACATCAAACCCCGCTCCGGGGGTATTGGTCAGTTGGGAATTATCGTGTTCTACCCACATGTCGCCACAAGGGCTTTCTTGGGATTTGGGTGTCGTGTTCTACCCATATGTCGCCGCAAGGGCTTTCTTGGGATTTGAGTGTCGTTTTATCTACGAACATCAAACCCCGCTCCGGGGGTGTTGGTCAGTTGGGAATTATCGTGTTCTACCCATATGTCGCCCGGAGGGCTTTCTTGGGATTTGGGTGTCGTGTTCTACCCATATGTCGCCGCAAGGGCTCTTTCGTGGCAGGGTTCCTGATTTGCTACCCACATGTCGCCCGAAGGGCTTTCTTGGGATTTGGGTGTCGTTTTTGCTACGAACATCAAACCTGCCCGGGCAGGTTTCCCCACAATTTGAATTTTGCGGTAGGACAATCGGGGACGATTGTCGCTCCTTTTCCGAGGGTTTTGGTTTTCGATATTTATTGAATGTGCGTGAATTCTTTTCATCCTTTCGCATCCTGAATATCGTGTTCTACCCATATGTCGCCCATAGGGCTAACTCGGGTCAGCTAATAGTTCATAGATAATAGCTAATACCTGTTCCATCCAAATGTCGCCCGCACGGTTTCAGCCTTCAGCCTTCAGCTTTCAGCCTTCAAACTTCCTTCCTTCTTCATCCTCGAAAGTTTTTGATGGCTCTGTATCGCCTGCCCCAAAATTTGAATTTGGTCAGGGATGTATATACAACGAGTCTCTCGAATATCCTGAATCTAAGGAGATAATGCAGTATCCGGTAACCGACTCCAAAGAAGCCGATCATCAATATGCTTTCAAGTGTAAAGCTGATAACACCGTTTTGAAGGAATGGCGGAAGGGGGTCGATAAACTTATAAACCAGGTTCTCCAGTAAAATCGAGAAGATTAGATATGTTACGATAATGAAGCCGTGTCCCGTCTCGATTGCTTTCTTTGGGCAACTGCTCATACACTTCATACAACTTTCGCAACGATAAGTCCAGAAAGGATGGGCATCAATTTTCTCGATTGCCTTTACGGGACATCCTTTAATGCACGCACCACAGTCGTCACAATCCTTTGATGCATAAAATGTTTTCGCGAGGAAGAACCTCCCCACCAAGTAGTAACCAAGTGAAGCGGGTGCAATAAGGAGGTCCTGTACAATATCCCGCAAACCCTTGAAATTACTTCCACCAGAAAGAACCTTTTTTGCAAAGACGGTCACCCTCTCCTCATTCCTGACATGAAGAAATTTTACGGTTCTTTCGTTTAAGCCGGGATGGAGCGAGATCCAGTTTGACGGCATGTCAACAGGGAACATTCCCTTTAGCGAGTACCCTTTAAGTTTCAGAAGCTGAGCAGCCAGATAGAAGGCGACTCCCGTCAGTCCGGGAGTAATCCATTTCCCGATAAGCATGCCTGCGCGGGTGTTCATTAGCAGCACATTATTTTCCCCTTTTGGGAATCTTGTCAGGAAGTGCAGCATAACGGGAGGATAGTTGAATCCATGGATGGGGGAGATAAACGCTATCAGTGCTGAAGGGTCGGGCGGGGTGATATTCAGTCTGTCGATGGATGCAATATTGACTATTTCGCATTCAATGTTATTTTCCTCCGCAACACGGGAGAGCCACACGGCAACATTTTTTGAATTTCCGGTACCGGAAAAATAATAGATGATGAGCTTTTTGTAAGGTGACAAGAATTCTCCATTTTCTTGTTGTAGAGCTAATTCCACAGGAAGAAACAACAAATAGTCATTTTTCGCTATTTTAAATCTTGAGAGGCAGATCTACTGCTACCTCGTTTTCGGCTCCGTCCCGATCCATCGGGAAACCTGCAACCCTTCGGTTAACGATAGTCCCGATCCATTGGGATAGCAATGGCGAAAGAGATTATTTAAAACGAAAAAACCTGTCTTAAAAGACAGGTTTTTCGCTTTCGGCTCCGCGAGCAGGACTCGAACCTGCAACCCTTCGGTTAACAGCCGAATGCTCCACCATTGAGCTATCGCGGAATTTTATTGATTCATCAAGGAATGTTTTTTACAAAACAATTTCAAAATGAGCTACAAATATAAGGAATCTCTATATTCCAGTCAAGAGGTTGTTAAAATTTATTAACAACCTCTTGAGAATTTTTTTATTTGAGGAGTACCAGTTTCTTCAATTCGGTAAAACCTTTGGAACCATCCACGGGTACTGCGGTCAATTTATAGAAATAGATTCCGGAAACGAGGTTTGAAGCATCGAATCTCAAAGAGTGTCTTCCGGTTGAGTAACTGCCTTCGAGAAGGTTTACGAGTTCCTCACCGAGGGAGTTGAATATCTGCAGTTTCACATTGCTCTCACGGGGAAGAACGAATGAGATTGTGGTGGAAGGATTAAACGGATTGGGGTAATTCTGCTCAAGCCGGTAATCGGTGATTGCTGTTTCAGATTCTTTTACACCCGTTGTAATCACGATGTCGTCCACTCCTCTTGGCATAAGCTGGTAACCGCTGTTGAACGGAGCGGTTGTTTTATACTGACTTAGTACGGATGTCAGGGTGAAAATTGCATTAACAGGAGCAGGTTGTCCTACGAGACTCGTTCCGGTTGTTATTCTGACCTGCATCGAATCCACACCATCAGTCAGGATATAGTTTGTGTTGCCTGCCCATGTTGTAACCTGCGATACGAGAGAGAGTCCTGTAATTTTAATCAGTTTACCTTCATAGGTTTCATCACCACCCCAGTTCTGATTCAGAATGTCAGAAATGGTGATTTCAGCCGGTTCGACTGTAAGACCTGAATCGAGTTTTTGGAATTCACTGACAGGGTTGATTTCTGTGAGTCCGTTGTAACTAACCACCTTGCCCGTAACTTTTACATAATCACCTTTGACTATGGATGACGAAAAACCTCCAACACCTCTGCCAAAAACAGCGAGTCCTCCTGTCGAATCCTGTAGAAATGAAGGGCTGTTGAATTCATTCCCCACAGTTACAATTCCCTTGATTGTTACTACTTTTCCCGTATCAAGCGAAACTCCGTTCGCATCATTTTGGTGTAAATGAGCGATATTATACTCAGGAATGGGTATTGCAATCGAGAAAATCCCCGACAAGCTGTTCAGGGAAGGGTTTGTGGCATCACTTACTCTAACCACACAGTTTGTGGAAGGTGTGGCAGGTACGGTCCAGGAATATGACCCTGAAGCTGCAGGGGTCGAAGAAATTATATTCAGCCAGCTTGTACCCGAATTTGTTGAATATTCCAGTTTTACATTTGCAACATTCGCAGAAGACCAGGTGATATCAGTTGTTGAACCGCTCACGAGGTTTGTCCCCAGCAGTGGTGAAAGAATGCTGATACTTCCGGGTTGAGGATCCGTAACAGTCACCGTGAAGTTGGGAGCATGATTCCACCTGCTTTTTACAGCACATCCCGTGGCATATAAGGTTTGAGTGCCGGCTGTGGATGGAGCGGTATATTTGAATGACCAGACGAGCTGTGTTGTGCCGGTCTGTTTAGAAGGCTGGGTCAGTTCCCCGTTCAGGACTTTCAGACGGGAATCAACTTTTGCGAGGGTACCGTTTGAGGCGGCGATGTCCATCCCTCCACCTGTAATGTTCGAAGTGTAGGTCATCAAGACAGAGTAGCTTCCTGTTTCACCCTTGTTCAGAGTGGCAGGTCCTGATATGGTCAGCGTAACGCTGCTGCTCGGGGAGCTTGTATGACATGTACACCCGGGTGTTGATCCCTTTTTTGTGTAGCCGCTTTCGCCTCCTGGGTAAGCGAGAAGAGAACAGTTGGCCAACAGTAATAAAACAGATGTTAAAAGAGAAAATCGTAGAAAATCAGCTTTCATCTAAATTATCTTTCAGTAAAAATAGTTTTTTGGTTATTAAAATTGTGAATATAAATATCTGTATCTGCAAAAATAATTAAATTATTAATTAATCATATCATCCATTATTTTTTACAAACCGGTTGGAATGAACTAATAAAAGTTTATATTGCCCATTGGTTTTTCCGCCAATGCGATTTCTAACCCGGATGGATACCGTGGAATTGAATTTCGTAGCTTGGACGGGAAGCATTTTAATAGCAAAGCCGGTGAATTGTCATGGAAAAAATATCTATATTGGTGATAGAAGATAACAGACTGCTTCGCGAGGGAATAGAGACCCTCTTGAAAACCAGAGAAGATATGTCGGTGGCCTCTACAATTGGTAATGGTGAGAATATTCTGGAGAGGGTGCTCGAGTACAACCCCGATATCGTATTACTTGATCTCGGTTTAAGGAGTCAAAGCAGTTTAAATATTGTTAAAACTGTTCTGAAAAGCCGGCCCGGTGTAAAGATCATAATTATGGATCTGGTTGCCGCAGAGAACGATGTTTACAATTTTATAAAAGTCGGCGTTTCCGGTTTTCTGCTAAAGGATGCAGGGATCAATGAATTTTATGAAACAATCCGCAGGGTCCATCGCGGTGAGCAGGTTCTTCCCCCCAATCTCACAAGTTCGCTTTTTGCTTCTATCATAGAGAGTGCAATTCATTCTGCGAAACCATCGCTTATTGTTGAGTCAGTAAGAATGACCAGAAGAGAAAGAGAAGTAATTAAACTGATTGCTGAGGGCTATTCGAACAAGGAAATAGCTCAACTGATAAATCTTTCTGCGTTTACGGTAAAAAGTCATGTACACAACATACTTGAGAAATTGTCGTTGCAGACAAGAGTCCAGGTCGCCAACTATGCGAACATTCAAGAATCTTACCTCAAGGCAAAAGAGGATACCCATCTCCTGGAAGATTAAACTCCCGAATATCATACCTGAATAGACCGTTTTTCATCCCTCTGATCTATTGAATCAGAGTTTTGAGTGTTGTATCTTGTCTTCCAAATAAAAAGAGACTTACAGCACCATGAAAAAAATAAAACTCTTGCTCATCGAAGACAATCGACTGCTCCGCGAAGGAATACTAAACCTTCTGGCGGGGCACGATGAATTTGAGGTGATTGCTTCATCGGGAGACAATAAAAGCAGCTACACGAAAATCAGACAACTGACCCCTGATGTTGTGCTGCTTGATCTCGGACTCCGCAATCAAAACAGTCTTCGAATAGTAGAAATTCTGAAAGAAGAATTTCCAACGGCAAAAATCATCATAATGGACCTTGCACCGGTACAGGCAGACATAAAACTCTACCTGAAAGCAGGTGCGAACGGTTTTATTCTGAAAGATGCCACCCTCAATGATTTCCTCGTAACAATCAGAACTGTTGCCGAAGGCGAAAATGTACTCCCCCCACATGTTGTCGATTCCCTTTTCTCAAAAATAATTGACCTCGCTATCCGTGACGGGAAGCTTAAGCTAAATGAAGCCGTAATCATGACCAAACGGGAAAAAGAAGTGATGGCATTGTTGAGCGAAGGGATGAGCAACAAGGAAATTGCCCACAAAATACATATCTCCGCACATACTGTGAAGAGTCATGTTCATAATATTATGGAGAAGCTCGCACTTCATACACGGCTTGAAGTAGCCAACTATTCATATACTGAAGAAGCACTGCTTTCAATTACAAACAGTATTTCTGTAATTCCAAACTAAAAATTTAAAATGGAGATTAATATGCAACGAGGATTAAATGGCTTGACCGGATATACGATAAAAGCCAGAAACGGTGAACTTGGGAAGGTTGCCGAATTCTACTTTGATGATGAAACCTGGATTATCCGTTACATGGTTGTTGAGACAGGCAACTGGTTGTTCAACCGAAAAGTGCTCATTCCACACAAAGCCTTGGGTTCTGTGGATTGGGATGAAGGCATTTTCCATGTGAATCTTACGATGAAGCAAGTATCCGACAGTCCTGATATCGATTCGAAAATGACGATTTCGCGGGCGCAGGAAATAGAGCTCTATTCCCATTATTCTTATTCGAACTACTGGGGTGAGCCTTTTTATACTGAATCGGCTTCAGCGATGGTGGCAAACAGTATACCGAGCGCCGAGGCGGTTCAGATGCCAAAAAAACAGAAGAAGGATTCACATCTCTGCAGTTCCGAGAAAATCAAAGGTTTTCAGATTCAGACTCATGAAGGCATGGCAGGACTTGTAGCCGACTTCATTGTCGATGATGTAACCTGGATGTTGAACTTCATGGTTATCTCGCGGCACAACCGTTCTCAGGATGAAAACATGCTCATTTCGCCAAAATGGATCGAGGAAATTGACTGGATTGAATCGAAAGTCTCTGTAAATATTTCGAAAGAGACGATTGAACAGGGACCCGGATTTGACCCCCTTATCCCGGTAGCGAGAGATTTCTAACCTTCAATCAGGATTAGTCCATTTTTCATCCTAATGGCTCATTTTTTGATTGGAGGAATATGAATATCTTGTTATGCGAAAGAAATTCAAAAAGGAGAATAAAATGAGCAAGAGCCAGGACAACAAAAAAGGCACGAAGAAGGTGGCACTTCTCTCCAAAAAAGAGAAAAAGGCTGCAAAGCAGGATAAAAAGAACGGGTTAAGTAATCACGAGTTGATTCCTAAATAGAAATTTAATAGAGCGGTAGCCGGATAATCATCACTCGTCATGTGGTTGTCCGACTTTCCGCATTTTACAAATATGGAGAAAAATTGGAACCAAAGACAGAAGAAGAAATCCACGCCGGAGAGAGTGTGCAGCCCGAGGAAGATACGGCATTAAAGATGCCGCTAAGCAATTTCTTTGTGGAGATTACTTCTCTTACCATGTTTACTCTTAGATTCTTCAAAGAGCTCTTTCTTCCCCCGTATGAGATTAACGAGTTTATAAAACAATCGGTGAACATCGGATACCGTTCTGTTGCTCTGGTCGGGATAACGGGGTTCATTATAGGGCTCGTTCTCACGATCCAGTCCCGCCCGACACTGGCAAAGTTTGGAGCTGAATCACTCCTGGCAGCCATGGTTGCTGTTTCGATCGTGAGGGAGATAGGTCCCGTCATCACTGCTCTAATAGTAGCAGGAAAAGTGGGATCAGGAATTGGTGCGGAACTTTCATCGATGAAAGTGACAGAGCAGATCGATGCCATGCAGGTATCATGGACAAATCCGTTCAAGTATCTGGTTGTGACGCGTGTGTTGGCAGCAACTCTCATGTTGCCGCTTCTTGTGATTTTTTCAGATGCCATCGGCATCTTTGGTGCATTTGTGGGAGTAAATCTGAAAGGTGATGTGAGTGCAAACCTCTTCATAACCCAGGTGTTCCAAAGTCTGGAATTTAAGGACCTGATGCCCGCAATCGTCAAAACATTTTTCTTTGGATTTGCGATAGGATTGATTGGATGTTACAAGGGATACAATGCCGAGAATGGAACCGAAGGGGTTGGTAAAGCAGCCAATTCGGCGGTGGTTTTTGCATCCCTTGTCGTTTTTATTATAGATATGGTGGCAGTGCAGATTACAAGCCTGCTGCAGTACTAAGGATGAAGGTGGTTGACATGAAAATGAAAATCATGGGTGAGGGGATGAAAAAAGATGCTTCCGGCAGGGAAGTGGTTGTCGAGATGCAAAAGCTTAAAAAATCGTTCGGAAACAAGCATGTACTTGAAGAGATTAATTTTTCGATGTACAAGGGGGAAAACCTTGCAATTCTGGGGAAATCAGGTACGGGGAAGTCCGTATTGATAAAATGTATTGCCGGACTTCTCAAACAGGATGAGGGGAATCTTCACCTCTTCGGGAAAGATATTGCAACTCTGAGTAATCAGAAACTGGAGGCAGCGAGAAAAAGGATCGGTTTTCTGTTCCAGAGCGGTGCACTTTACGATTCGATGACCGTAAGAGAGAATCTGGAATTTCCGCTGAAAAGACAGAAAAATAAACCCGGCGTTGATGAAATGAATGAACTGGTTATCGAGGCACTTCGAAATGTAGGACTCGAAGACACAATTGACAAGCAGACGACGGGACTTTCAGGTGGAATGAGGAAGAGACTTGGACTGGCGAGAACTCTCATTTTAAAACCTGAAATTATGCTGTACGATGAACCGACAACCGGTCTTGATCCTATTACATCCAGAGAGATCAGTAATCTGATAATCGAAATACAGCGGAAATATAATACATCATCAATAATCATTACGCACGATATTGCATGTGTAAAGATCACCGCTGACAGGGTAATAGTATTAAAGGACGGGAGATGCTTCGCCGAAGGGACATTCGACGAGCTCCAAAATTCTGCTGACGAGTGGGTCAGCTCATTTTTAAAGGACTGAAAGGTCAACAAAACCATGGAGTATTCAAAATGAAAAACGATACCAAAAACAAAGTCAGGCTTGGGATGTTCATCCTTGCCGGAGTGGCGGTATTAATCATTGCCGTTTACTTTATCGGTGACAAGCAACAAATATTTACCTCGACATTCAAGCTTAAAACCATTTTCAGAGATGTCGGAGGACTTCAGGTCGGAAGTAATGTACGATTCTCAGGGATTAATGTTGGTACGGTTGAGGAAATTACAATTACAAGCGACACCAGTGTAAGGGTTTCATTGCTTGTTGAAGACGGAGTGAGAAAATTCATCAAAAAGAATGCGCTCGCAAGCATCAACTCAGACGGACTGATGGGGAGCAAGATTTTGACAATCAACCCCGGAAGCGGTCTCGCCAGAATGGTTGAGGATGGAGATGTAATAGCCGCCTCCAAACCAATAGACATAGATGCTGTAATGATGTCGCTTAAGGGCACCATTGACGATGCAGCCAATATAACAAATGACCTTTCCCGAATTACAGGCTCGATAGCAGCCGGAAAAGGAACCATCGGGAAACTTCTGATGGACCCTGATCTCTCCAACGATTTCGGTGCCATTGTGCTCAATCTTCATCAGGGATCTGAAAGTTTTCTGGAACTTACGAACAGGGCAAAATCGCTGCAGACCTCAATAGACAACATCAATCTTTTCACCGGAGATCTCGCACGAATTACAAAAAAAATGGAGAACGGGGAGGGAGCTGTCGGAAGACTTTTTATGGATACGACATTTGCACTGCAGCTTGACTCAATAGTTTTTAATCTGAACGAAGGTTCAAAAGGTTTGCGCGAGCTAACCTACTCAACCAATAAAAGCCTGCACAACAATATCGATTCGATTTTTATAAATATTAAAGATGCCACCCGCGGGTTTAAAGACCTGATGGAAAAGGCGCAAAGCTCCTGGTTGCTTTGGGGGTTCTAATCCCCGAAGCCCTTCCATAATCTACACCTGCCTCAAAATTGTTGAGCTTTTCTCACCCCTCAGGGTTAGATCAATTATCATCCCTTTGTCCGATTACATTAGATAGATTTCTTAGTTACCTTTACACCGATCAAAAGTTAACATAAGGAGTTAATAGAATGAACAAATTTAAGCAAAATGTAAAGAAGTGGTTGATCCCGCTCATACTGGGCCTGGTTTTGACCAGTTGTGATGAACGAATCGGACTTATCACTCCCCCCCTGGTAACATCACCTACAGTAAGCTCGACCTCGCCGGCTAATGCCGATACGGGCGTGGCGCTGAATACAAAGATAGCTGTTACATTCAGTGAGGAGATGGATTCTCTTTCAATCACCACCGCAACTTTTACACTGATGCAAGGAAACACCTTCACATCAGGTACAGTTCGCTACAACGGTTTAACTGCCACATTCACACCTGAAAGTAATCTGGAACCATATACCACATATATTGGTACGATTACCACAGGTGCAAAGAGCCGCGCAGGCAAAGCCATCCAAAACAACTATGTCTGGAGTTTCTTTACAGGAGCTTCTGCAACTGTTACGCCACCAATTGTGAGCTTTACTGACCCGGCAAATTCCGAGACAGGTGTGGCTCTTAATCAGAAAATTGCTGCCACATTCAGCAAGGCGATGGATGCCTCAACGATAACAACAGCCTCCTTCACAGTAATGCAAGGAAGTGTTTTTATATCGGGAACCGTAAGCTATGTAGGCACTACAGCCACATTCATACCTTCAAGCAATCTTGTATCCAGCACAACTTACACAGCAACAATTACCACAGGTGCAAAAGACCTTACAGGTAATTCAATGGTAAAGAACTATGTCTGGATATTCACAACAGGAGTTGCGGCAGTGGTAACACCACCGACAGTTTCCTCGACTGATCCTTTGAATGGAGCGACAGCAATTCCGTTTAATCAGAAAGTCTCGGCTACATTCAGCAAGACCATGGATGCTTCAACAGTAACCACTGCCACATTTACGCTGGCGGAAGGTTCTGCATTTGTTGCAGGTACCGTTACTTATGTAGGCAGAACAGCAACATTTTCACCAACAATCAATCTTAAAGCAAACACACTCTATGTAGCAACAATTACCACCGGAGCAAAAGATCTGACGGGTAATAACCTTGTAGAGAACTATGTATGGAAATTTACCACAGGAGCCGGTGCAGTAATTACACCTCCTGTAATCAGTTCAATTGATCCCGTAAATGCAGCCACAGGTGTTCCGCTTAATCAGAAGATAGCAGCCACATTCAGCAAAACGATGGATGCTACCACGATCACGGGTGCAACTTTTATTCTGAAACAGGGATTTGCCTCGGTACCCGGATTTGTTTCATATTTTGGAACAACCGCTACCTTTGCTCCGGCAACAAATCTTCTTCCTAACACAACCTACACCGTAACCATTACGACGGGTGCAAGAGACCTTGCCGGCATCGCACTTGAAAACAATTATACATGGAACTTCACAACCGGTCTGGCAGTGGTAATTGTACCGCCGTCAGTAAGTTCGACAGATCCTTCGAATAATGCGACAGGAATTGCTTTAAATCAGAAGATTTCAGCAACTTTCAGCAAGGCGATGGACCCTTCAACGCTAACAACAGCCACATTTACACTTTCCGAAGGATCATCATTCGTATCAGGAACCATACAATATGTTGGAATGACTGCTACATTTATACCTTCGGTCAATCTGTTGTCAGCAACGACATATACAGCTACCATCACCACCGGTGCAAAAGACCTTACAAACAATTCAATTGTTGAAAATTATGTATGGCGTTTTACTACAGGTGCAGGAGCGGTTGTAACTCCTCCGATTGTGACATCAACCGTGCCGGTTAATCAGGCAACGGGTGTTCCTCTCAATCAGAAGATAGCAGCCACTTTCAGCAAATCGATGGATGCAAGCACCATTACAGGAGCAACATTTACTTTGAAACAGGGTAACAACTCCGTTTCCGGTTTCGTCTCCTACTTTGGTACAACAGCAACTTTCACACCTGCTACAAATCTTGCTGCCAATACTGTGTATACAGCGACGATAACGACAGGCGTAAAGGATTTGACCGGAAACGCACTTGTTAACAATTATGTATGGACATTCACCACAGGCACAGGAGCGGTAATCACTCCACCTGTAGTAAGTTCCACTGATCCGCTAAACAACGCGACCGGCGTTCCGTTGAATCAGAAAATAGCAGCCACCTTCAGTAAGACGATGGATGCCTCGACCATAACGACCGCTACTTTTACTTTAAAGCACGGCACGACAGTAGTCTCAGGTTTTGTCTCCTATCTCGGAACAACTGCTTCTTTCTCACCGACAAACAACCTTCTGGCAAATACTCTCTATACAGCAACCATAACTACCGGAGCGAAAGATCTAACCGGCAACGCACTGGTTAACGATTATGTATGGACATTTACCACAGGCGGCGGAGCCATAATAACTCCACCGATTGTTATATCGACTTCACCTTCAAATCTCGCAACCGGTGTTCCGTTGAATCAGAAAGTCTCCGCGACCTTCAGCAAATCGATGGATCCGTCAACGATAACCAACTCGACATTCACCCTTAAGGATGGTTCAAACCCTGTTTCAGGTTTTGTATCATACTTTGGCACTACTGCCACATTTACACCTTCGAGCAATTTGCAACCGAATACTCAGTATACGGGCACAATTACCACAGGTGCAAAAGACCTTACCGGAAATGCTCTTGAGAACAATTATGTCTGGACATTTACCACGGGAGCAGCGGTTGTAATTACCCCTCCGACTGTGATACTTACAGACCCGTTGAACAACGCGACCGGAGTCCCTGTAACTAAAAAGATTACTGCCACATTCAGCAAGGCCATGGATCCTTCAACTATAACAACTGCCACCTTCACACTGATGCAGGGTGCCACTTTTGTTGCAGGAACCGTAAGCTACAGCGGTATGGTGGCAACATACACACCTTCAAGCAATCTTGCTTTGGGTACAGTGTATACTGCGACAATAAACACAGGAGCTAAGGATCTAGCAGGAAACGCTCTTGCTGCTAATTATGTCTGGAAGTTCACGACCGGATTCGCAACGGGTCAGTTGCCTGTGAACCTCGGTTCGGCAGCAAGATTCGCTATTCTCTCAAATTCGGCGATAACAAATGTTCCGACCTCAGCCATTACCGGTGATGTTGGTATTTATCCCGGAGCGAGAGGCGCAATCACTGGTCTTACTCTTCCTGAAGTAACAGGTACCATCTTCGCAGCAGACGATCCCGAGCCGGTTCCATCGATGTTGATTGCAGCAAAACTTGCAGCTCAGGTTGCATATCTTGACGCTATATCGGCAGCCCGTGGAACACCGACACCACTAAGCGGAAACATAAACGGTCTTACTCTTGTACCGGGACTTTATCAGTCAGGTACATCGATCGAGCTATCCGCCGGAGGCATCGTCTATTTTGATGCACAGGGTGACCCGAATGCCGTCTTCATAATCAGAAGTTCCACTTCGATAACAACCCTGTCGACAAGTCAGGTGGTCTTAACGGGTGGAGCACAAGCCAAAAACATATTCTGGTCAGCGGGTTCTGCCATCACTCTTGGAACAAACTCCAAAATGTTCGGAACGCTGATTGCCAGCACTTCAATCTCACTGCTCACAGGTTCACGACTTGACGGGCGGGCTCTGATTCAGGGTGCAGCAGCCGGCCAAATATCACTTGACCAAAGCACTATTGTTGTGCCGCCGTCGAAAAGGCAAAAATAAAATTTGCGGGGTGAGGAAACTCCAAACTCCTCATCCCGTAATTTATTTAGTAAAAGATGTGAAGACAGTTTAGATAAAGCAGTAGAAATAATTTAGAAAGTAAACAAAAAATGAAAACATTGATAAAAACACTTGCATTGGTGCTGGCATTCAGTCTCGGCGTCATCCAAGCACAAACAGCAGTGAACAGCTGGGTGTTGGGCTTTGGCCTGACTTATCCCCGATTGTATTCTGCGAACATAACCACCCTGAATACCAATTGGGGCGCCTATGGGTCGATCCAGAGGAATTTCTCGGAAAATGTCGGACTCAGATTAAGAGGCGGCTATGCAAATCTTAATGGCGAGTGGACAGACATGAACTTCAACAAGGTGAAAGCATCCACGGATCTGGTAACAGCGGATCTCGACCTTATTTTCTTCCTTGTACCCTGTGCCCCTGTTTCGCCTTATCTTTTCGCGGGAGTTGGCGCCAACTACAAAAGCACCAGCAATCCGCAGACAGCATTCCCTGACGAGAATAAATTCGGTTCACAACTTAATGTCGGTCTGGGAGCAGAGTTCAAATTCAGCCCCATCTGGTCTGTAGTTGCAGAATTCGGCTATCATGTAACCAACAATTCAGAACTCGAAGGGACAATTGTTCCGGCAGAGATCAACGGACATGATTCCTGGATGGCGCTTAACCTCGGATTCAATTACACATTCCAAAAGGGTGACAATTCAAAGGATTGCGAACCATGCGAAGGAATTAGAGCTGACAAAGACATGACCGATTACAACAGAATTGAAGACATGATCAACAAACACATCCCAAAAGAGGTTGTGAAGGAAGTTATCCGTGAGATCTATGTCGACAAATATATTATCGCAGTTGCAGAAGACAAACTTGTACTCGTTGGCGTGAACTTCGCCTGGGGCAAATCTGACCTCCTTCCTGAGTCCTATGTTGTTCTCGACAAATCTGTTAAACTGTTGAAAGACAGATCGACAGTGAAGGTTGAGATAGAAGGCTACACTGATTACACAGGACCTGTTGAATACAACCAGCAACTCTCGGTCGATCGTGCTCAGAGAGTGAAAGATTACCTCGTGCAGAACGGCATCGATGCAAGCAGACTCACCATAGTAGGTTATGGAGAAGGCAACCCGATTGCCGACAACACAACTGAAGAAGGCAGAGCAATGAACAGACGAATAGTCTTTAGAATCCTTAAATAACTACCTGTAGTTATCTTTTGGCGTCCCTGCAACTAAAAATTGCAGGGATGTTTTTAAAACAGAAAGAAAAAATCATGAAAATCAAATTAACATTACTCACAATGTCGGCAATCCTGATGGTGCTTGTGGCACCGGGTTGCAAAGACAACTCCACCGGTACAGCTCCGGGAGATAATGTGACGGTTTCGATGGCAAAGGAAAACAGCATTTCCAAAATACCGGCGGAAGTTCTGGTTCTCGATACTGTCAAGATCCTTTTGAGAGACATTAAATTCAGCAAACCAACAGGTGACTCTTCCAATGTGAAGATCGGACCTATGGTAATTAAACTGAATCTCAACGGTACACCTACCGAGTTCGCAGCCGGAAGGATAGATGCCACCGACTACGGAAAAATAAAGTTCAGAATTCATAAACTTGAGGATACAGAGCTTGTACCTGACCCTGAGTTTATAGATGGTTTCAGTCCTGCTCTTCGCTACTCTGTTATTGTCAAAGGAAGATTGAACGGAATACCGTTCATCTATAAATCTTCAAAATCAGCAAAACAGGAAGTTGACTTTAAAAAGGTTTTAAGATTCGCAAATGATCAAAGAACCAATGTCACACTTTTTGTCGATGTAAATACATGGTTCCTCAAAGGAACTGCATTTCTTGATCCGACGAATGCTGCCAACTTCAACGACATAGATAACAATATTAAAGATTCGTTCAAGAAAGCATACCGTGACAACGATAAAAACGGTATCGAAGACTAATTAAGGATTAGTACCCTGCCCGTCAGGGTACTAACCCCTTTATCATCCTTTAGGGTGATAGTATGCCACAAGTACAAAGGTTACCTTGTGATACTATATTATGAAGAATTTAATCACTGTTTTGGGAAGACAAATTTCTAAAAACAAAAATGTACACATGTGAAATGGAGTTACAAAATGAAGATCAGTTTATTTTTTGTCCTTGTTCTTGGCTTTATGATGGCGTTGGTAAAACCTGTCACAGCTCAGGATCATGGATTTGGACTTGGTGTTATTCTTGGTGAGCCGACAGGTCTCTCTGCAAAGTTGTGGACCTCGCGTACAAATGCCTTCGATTTCGGACTCGGTTTTTCGGTCGGTGGCGATCGAATATCGAAGAACAATTACAATTATGATGGAAAAGGAAGACTCCATTTCCACATGGATTATCTGTGGCATTCGTTTACGGCGATCAGCTCATCTGAAAACTTCCCTCTCTACTACGGTATAGGCGGCAGATACAATTCGGGTGGCGGTTATGATGGTTCCCTTGGTGCCCGTGGTGTGTTGGGAATCGCCTGGTTACCCAGAGGTACATCGATAGATGTCTTTTTGGAAGTAGTCCCTGTTTTCCAGATCACTCCCTCAACAGGTTTTGGTGTGGATGCAGGTCTTGGTATGAGATTTTTCTTCAATTGATCAAGATGTCAGTTGAAAACATTTAAAAAGGAAAACAAGTTGAAAACACTTACAACAATATGGCTTTTACTTGTTGGTATCAGCCAGATAGCAACAGCACAAACAATGGTGCACCCGACCAACAACAATGCGATGTCAAATATTTTTGCCATCACGATTGAAGGTGGTGTAACCCTTGGACTTACCGATTATAAAACAAACACCATGAACTACGACGGGAAGCTTTCCCTCGAATATTACTTCCCTTCAACGGGCCAGAGCAATATTGGTTTAAGAGTTTTTGGTCAAAAAGCAACAATAACCGGTAAAGATGTCCCTGTAGGGGCAGTGAATGTCACAAATGAATTCACAACAACAATGGATCTTATCGGAGCCGGAATCATTTACACACTCTCAATCGGTGATGCATTCTACCCCTGGGTAGGCGTCGGCGGTTCAGCTTTGTGGTTCACTCCCAAGGATGCAAATAAAACCCTTCTACCCAACAAGGCAGCCGGTCTCTATAAAGACATGATGATCGCCTACAATGGTGATGCAGGTATCAAAATCTTTGTATCCAAAAAAATGAGCTTCAATTTAAGCGGTGGTATCGTTCTTGGTACAAACGATTATCTTGATGATATAAACGGTGGATCAGGAAACGACCTTTTTATTACCGCGAATGCAGGTCTCTCCTATAATATAGGAAGAGAAACTGACACTGACGGTGACGGAGTTCCAAATTCTGACGACGCATGCCCCGGTACACAGGCAGGTGTCAAGGTTGATGAATTCGGATGCCCGATCGATACTGATAAAGACGGAGTTCCTGATTATATGGACAAATGTGCAAATACTCCAAAAGAAGCAAAAGTGGATGCACAGGGATGCCCGCTCGATTCTGATGGTGACCTTGTTCCCGATTATCTTGACAAGTGTCAGAATACCCCCAGAGCCGCAAAAGTTGACGCTTTTGGATGCCCACTTGATACTGATGGTGACGGCGTTCCCGATTACCTCGACAAGTGTACAAACACTCCAAAAGGTGCAAAAGTTGATGCAGCAGGATGCCCTGTGGATTCTGACGGTGACGGCGTAGCAGATTATCTTGACAAATGCCCCAGTACCCCTGCAAAAACTGAAGTTGATGCAGACGGATGCCCGCTCAAAAAAGAAGTGGAAGTAATTGTCATCGAAAAAGAACCAACAGTAGTAGTGCTCAGTGGAGATGCCAATTTCGAATTTGGAAAAGCAACACTTCTGCCAAGCGCCTACTCAGATCTTGACGCCTTAGCCAAAACCATGAAGGAAAACCCCATGTACAAATGGGAAGTTGCCGGTCACACGGACGGAGTCGGACCAGCAGCCTACAATCTTGAACTCTCAAAACAGAGAGCACAATCAGTAGTTACATATCTGACTAATCATGGTGTCGACAAAAACTCACTCAAAATGGTCGGATACGGAAAAGACAACCCAATCGGTTCAAACGATACCCCTGAGGGCAGAGCAATGAACAGAAGAGTTGAAATAAAACTTCTATCTAAAAACTAAGAAGCATCTTCCCTCCCCAATAAAGGGAAGATAATTCAGGGGAACCCAATTTCGAGAGCGGTAGTAAATCTGCCGCTCTTGTTGTTACCGGAAACGGTTCACTTTAATTATGGTTTCTGATGATACAGAGACCCGGAAATTTTTATGATAACTGATGCAATCATGCTGTTTCTCAAAGGACTTGTCATTGGTTTTGCCATGGCACTGCCAATCGGTCCTGTTGGAGTCATCTGCGTAAGGAAAACTCTCACGGACGGACGACTGGCAGGGATGACAGTCGGACTTGGAGCCGCAACCGCAGATATGCTCTACGGCAGTATCGCAGCTTTTGGCTTGACCATGATCTCAGACACAGTATTCAGGGAGCGTTTTTGGATACAATCCGTTGGTGGACTTCTCCTGCTTTTTATAGGCGTCAGAACTTTCATGACGGAACCTAAACCACCAAAAGCAAGTGTCGAGCAGGAAAACAAGTGGCACTCATACATTTATATTCTAATACTTACCCTTACCAATCCTCTTACCATTTTTTCATTCATTGGAGTTTTTGCTGCCCTCGGTCTGGCTGAAGGACTCGGAGTCTGGTCTGCAACCATCCTCGTAACGGGTGTTTTCGCGGGCTCTACTCTCTGGTTTTTTGTGCTTAGTACAGGAGCAACTTTCTTCAGGAAGAAACTTGATGTTGCGGGGTTGCGCTGGGTAAACAGGGTAGCCGGATTATTAATAATTATTACCGGAGTGATCGCAGTCGGCACTTTGGTAAGTTATCTCTAACAAAAAAGAAAGCGATTTCATCATGTTTTATACATTGGCAGCAATTCTTATCGTTTTGTGGTTACTCGGATTTGTGACCTCCTACACCATGGGAGGCTTTATACACATTCTCCTTGTAATTGCAGTCATAATGTTCCTTGTCAGGGTGATAAGCGGGCGTCGTCTTAACTGACGGGGAACAAATAAGATGGAGAATGTAAAAATCGCCTCAGGCGGGACCCGTTTTGTGGTAATAGCAGCATCACTGGTGATTATTATTACCGGGCTGAATGTTGCCCAATCGGTGGTTGTGCTCTTCCTCGTCTCCATGTTTCTGGCACTCCTTGGAGCACTCCCGTTAGCCTGGCTAAAGGAGAAAGGAGTGCCGGCAGGGTTGGCGGTATTAATCGTAATGTTTGTGATGGTGGCAACCTTGATCCTGATTGCAGCACAGTTAGGTTCATCAGTGAGCAGCTTTATTAGTGAGTTGCCGGAATTGCAAAGGGGGTTAAGAGAGCAGGTGATATTCCTCAGCAAGTTTCTTACCGAGCGGGGAATTGTAGTAAGCGAAGAGTTTTTTCTCGATTACATAAATCCTGAAAAAATTATGGGACTTACTGCGGGGCTTTTCACAGGAGTAAGTTCGATACTCTCAGATATTGTTCTGATACTTCTTACGGTAACTTTTATTCTGCTTGAAGTCGCCAGTTTTCCCATCAAACTAAGAGCTGTTTTAGGAGATCCAAAGCAGGCATTCCCGCAATTCACAAAATTTGCTGTGGATATGAAAAGATACATGGTGATAAAAACCTTGATCAATCTGCTTGTAGGAATATGTATCACTGTTCTTATGGTTGCTCTTGATGTACAATTCCCGATACTTTGGGGATTTCTTGCTTTTCTTCTTCACTACATTCCGAATATCGGAAGTGTGATAGCTGCAATTCCGGCAGCACTTCTGGCTTTAATTCAGATCGGTCCCGGCACTGCACTGCTTGTCCTTGGGGGAAATCTCGTAGTTGGATTTTTGGTCGGAAATGTTCTCGAACCCCGAATGATGAGCAGAAGCCTGAATCTCTCCACCCTTGTTGTATTTCTTTCACTTATTATCTGGAGCAGTCTCCTCGGACTCGTTGGGGCAATTCTCTGCATTCCGCTGACTATCAGTATGAAATTTGCATTTGAAAGTGATGAAAGAACAAAGTGGATTGCCGTACTTCTTGGTTCTGAAAATATTAAGGAATCTGTTTTTATGGGGAAGAAAAAAGAGAAGTTGTGATGAAGACTTCAAGCAACTCTGTTCACAAATATTCTTTTTTCACTCTTTTTCTATTGTCCTTCCTGATTCAACTCACAATATACGCCCAGCAGGAATACCCCGTCCCGGGTTTGTCAGGTCTTGAGGATGATATGATGATACTGCGGTTCGACAAGCCTGTATATTTTCCCGGTGAGTTTGTAAACATCAAAGTTCGAAGCAACTCGGGTCACACTGTTTCAGATTTGCAGCCCATCCTTGTGATGGACAACGCCGTAACTGAACAGATAAACGATTCGTCATTCAGAGTTCTGGTGCCGCCGACCTGCATTCCGGGGCTCTATCCGGTGCGAATCAGATATAAAGACAATCAGGGGAGAAGACTTGTCCATGAGACAGGTTTTGCGGTAAAGATCGAAGAGCACCATTTAATTGAAGATTTAAACCGGTTCGTTTGTATAGTCCCCTTCGACGGGGGTTCCGATCCGGAATCAATCGTGACACTCGACAGGGAAAAGCTGAGGGATCTGCGGGTGTTTTTCCTTCGGGACAATATCAGACCCGGAATGGGACCACAATTTCTTACAATCAGAACGACCATTCAACTGAGGGACGGTACAAAAGAACAATCCACTGAGAGAAGAGTGCTTACATTCCGAAGTGATGAGGACTCGAACCACGATCAGACTTTGATGATGCAATACCGAAATGCCTACGGGCCCTATTCAGCTCTTAAGACTGAGGAACTTCAACAGGTAAGACTGAATTTTGACAGCCTCCCCGACTGGGCAATAGTACAAATAACTGTGGAGCCCGATTACTCGATAAAGATCGGAGAAGTTGACCATAAAAATTCCGTTACCCGCTATTATCATGTAAAGGGTCCCGCAATTGAAGTGGGGTTGGTGCTGGGAATTCCCAAAGTACTCTACGATTCTCAGATGGAGGACAGGGTTGACTACGGAAATTCGAGCGCGATGATACGATTTTATTATGTAAACGAGAGGACCGGAAACAGGTTCCCTGTAAATTTTGGTGTCGGGACTTTTGGGGTAAACTCACCCCTCGATGTTGATATCGGCAGGGGTGGATTTGCACTCTCCCTCTTTTTTGATCTGGCGCAGATTACAAGTTTTTTAAGTGTCGACTTTATGAAGCGAATCACTGCAGGGATAGAGGTGGCACCATTCTTCCCGATACAAAAAAAGTGGCGATTGCTGATCATTGCACAACTCGGTTTTTCAATTTAAGTTTTTAGAGAAAGTACTCCAGATGAAACAGAAAACATCCACTCCGGCAAAGAACAGGATAGCATTTATAGGGAACTATCTTCCCCGTCAGTGTGGAATAGCAACTTTTACAACTGATCTCTGCGAATCGATCGCTGAGCATTACAGCAGCACCACCTGTGTGGCAATTCCTGTGAATGACATCGAAGAGGGATACAAATATTCTTCGAGGGTGAGGTTTGAACTTAAGGAAAAAGATATAGACTCCTACAGAAGTGCTGCAGACTTCCTGAATATTAACGATGTTGATATCGTTTGCCTGCAATTTGAATACGGTATTTTTGGAGGCCGGGCGGGGAGGCATATCCTGGCATTGCTTCGAAATCTGAGGATGCCGGTGGTTACAACACTCCATACAATTTTAAAAACTCCCGATCCCGACCAGCTTCATGTTTTGAGGGAAGTGGCAGCTCTTTCCGACCGTCTCGTGGTAATGAGTAAAAAGGGGGTCAAATTCCTCCAAGAAATTTATAATGTACCGGCGGATAAAATTGACCTGATACCTCACGGCATTCCCGATGTACCGTTCATCGATCCGAGCTTCAACAAAGATATTTTCGGTGTTGAAGGGAAGGATGTGCTCCTTAGTTTTGGTCTGCTCTCATCAAGCAAGGGAATGGAAACCGTGATATCAGCGTTGCCTGCCATTGTAAAGGAGAGACCCTCTGTGGTCTATATTGTGGTCGGGGCTACTCACCCGCATGTATTGAAAAATGAAGGAGAAACCTATCGTCTGTCACTGCAGCGACTTGCAAAACAGAAAGGTGTGGAAAACAACCTTATTTTTTACAACAGATTTGTAAGCATCGAAGAACTGAATGAGTTTATAAGTGCTGCTGATATCTACATCACGCCCTATCTTAACGAAGCACAAATTACTTCGGGGACACTCGCTTATACTTTGGGTGCGGGAAAAGCGGTAATTTCCACCCCGTACTGGTATGCAGAGGAGATGCTTGACGACGGGAGGGGGATTCTCGTCCCGTTCAATGATGAGAAAGCAATGGCAAGGGAAGTGCTTAATCTCTTGAATAACGATGCCGAAAGACATGCAATGAGAAAGAGAGCATATCTCCACGGAAGAGGAATGATATGGTCTGCGGTAGCCGAAAAATATATGGCTTCATTCGATCGGGCGAGGGCTGAGCGACGACACTATGTGCCTGCCACTCCGAACCCTGATCTCCTCAACAATCACCTCGATGAATTGCCTCCGATAAAACTTGACCATCTTTTAAGGTTAAGCAACGACACCGGGATACTTCAACACGCCCTTTTTGCAGTGCCCAACTATGCCCACGGGTATACCACGGACGATAATGCCAGGGGAATGCTTGTGTCGATTCTCCTGGAAGAACTTGGTGTGAGTCAGGGGGCAAAACTTACAAATTTCTACCTCGCATTTCTCGCTTATGCCTACAACGACCAAAACGGACGATTCAGAAACTTTATGAGTTTTCAAAGAACATGGATGGAAGATGCGGGCTCCGATGACTCTCATGGCAGGTCTTTACTGGCACTCGGAACCAGCCTGAACCACTCGGATAAACCCGTTCAGGGGAATCTTGCAGGGTGGCTTTTTGAACAGTCTCTCCCTGCACTTCTAACCACTACCAGTCCACGAGCATGGGCTTTCGGACTGGTGGGGATCGATGAATATCTTCAAAAGTTTGCCGGGGACAGCAGAGCCAATCATGTGAGGGAGGAACTCTCAGGGCGTTTATTTGAGCTCTGGAAGAATAATCACTCGGAAAACTGGTGCTGGTTCGAACAGGAACTTTCATATTGCAACGCCATTCTGTCACACGCACTGATACTCTCCGGTCATTCTTTACACAATAAGGAAATGTTTCAGGCAGGTATCGACACTCTTTCATGGCTGGTTGAACTGCAGAAGTCGAAAGACGGGCATTTTGTTCCGGTGGGTTCAAACGGTTTTTATTCCAGAGGAGGAGAGTGTGCCAGATTCGACCAGCAGCCCGTGGAGGTACAAACGATGATTTCCGCCGCTCTTGTTGCTCTAAAACTCTCCGGAGAGCTGAAGTGGGAAGATGTGGCGATGCGTGCATTTGAGTGGTTTCTTGGTTACAACGATCTCGGCGTACCAATCTACGACCCTAATACGGGCGGGTGCAGGGACGGTCTTCATCCTGATCGTGCAAACGAAAACCAGGGCTCGGAATCAACCCTTGCATACCTGCAATCGCTCCTCGAGCTTCAACTTTACAAACAATCACAATTATCACCTGAAAAGTCACAATCATGAACAATCAATATGCGGTTTTATTTCACCGCAACAAGCTAAACCCCATTCTTACCGCTAATAACTGGCCCTATCCCATCAATTCCGTCTTTAATGCCGGGGCTACCCTTCTTCAGGATGGAACCACACTTCTTCTATGCCGGGTGGAGGACAGATCCGGGATATCCCACTTCTGCGCCGCCCGGTCCGCTAACGGTGTGGATGGATGGGCAATCGATCCGAAGCCAACACTTCTCCCTGACTCGGAAAAATTTCCCGAGGAGCTGTGGGGAATTGAGGACCCGAGGATTACTTTCGTTCCCGAACTGAAAAAATATGTGATCGCTTATACTGCATACACAAGGGACGGTCCGGGAGTTGCACTCGCAACTACGGAGGATTTTATTGCTTTTGAAAGGATGGGGATAATTCTCCCTCCTGATGACAAGGATGCCGCACTTCTCCCAAAGAAAATCAACGGGTTGTGGGCTATTATTCACAGACCCATCAGTGCGCCCCGTGCGCACATGTGGATTTCGTATTCCCCTGATCTGAAGAACTGGGGCGAACATACACTGATGATGAATGCGCGCAAGGGGGCATGGTGGGATGCAAATAAAATCGGATTGTCCCCTCCACCAATTGAAACTCCTGAGGGTTGGTTGCTTATCTATCACGGAGTTAAACTCTCCTGTGGAGGGTGTATTTACAGACTCGGGCTTGCTCTCTTCGATCTGAACAAACCCGAGATATGTCTAAAAAGAGGAAGGGAGTGGATCTTTGCTCCCGAGGAATTATATGAAATCCAGGGAGATGTTGGCAATGTGGTCTTCCCCTGTGGTTACACCATAAACCCGGATGGAGACACCCTGAATATTTATTACGGAGCTGCGGATACCTGCATCGGACTCGCAACTGCGAGTATCAATGAGATGCTCGCATGGCTCGATAAAAACAGTGAAATTGAGACTAAAAAATGAAGACTCTCGACAATACTCCCTTACTGCTCGCTTTCATTATTGTTGTTGTAATCTTCCTCCTTTTTACCGGGGGAGCAATTACAATGACCACTATGAACGAGAGCATGAATAAAAACGGCATATTTAACAACATAAGTTGGATGTGGGTACCGGCAATGGTTTCACTTCTGGTAAGCTGTCTGCTCGGATGGGTGATTCTGGTTCAGACTAAAAAGAATCCATAAAGACACTGTAACCGGAATGTTATTTTGCGTAATATGCTTAATTTTGCCATTTGATTTAAGCACCGGAGGGATTTTTGTTCCTCCGGGAATATTTTGTTACTTTTACAGAAAAGAATAAATGACGACAGCAGTAATTGGAATCGGGCTCATTGGGGGTTCTCTTGCCCTTGATCTAAAGAAAAACGGGTTCAGTAAATACATTATTGGAGTGGACGGCAACGGGGATCATGCCAGGGAAGCACTCGAATTAGGACTGGTTGACGAAATCGCCACTTTGGAAGATGCTGTAAAAAGGTCTGAGCTGGTTATTGTTGCTGTTCCGGTGGATGCAACCATTCCCGTACTCGAGGAAGTGATGAAACTCGTAACGAGTCAGGTGGTGACTGATGTCGGTTCGACCAAAGAGCTCATTGTTCAATCGCTCACGGGTCTCGCCAACAGGGGGAGATTTGTAGCTGCACATCCTATTTGGGGTACAGAAAAAAGCGGACCCTCAGCAGCACAGTCAGGTGGCTTTAACGGGCGGATAACGGTAATCTGCGACAGGGAAAAATGCGACAAAGACGCACTTCAAACCGTTGAATCAATGTATGATGCGCTCGGGATGAAGAAAATTTACATGGATGCCAAACGGCACGATGTGCATGCAGCCTATGTCAGTCATATCTCACACATCACTTCATTCGCTCTTGCTCTATCTGTACTGGAAAAGGAGAAAGAGGTGGATACCATATTTCAGCTTGCAGGTGCAGGTTTTGAAAGCACCGTCAGACTCGCCAAAAGTTCTCCCGATACATGGGTACCTATCTTTGCACAAAACCGTGACAATCTGCTCGAAGTTTTAACGGAACAGATTGATCAGTTGAGCCTGATGAAAAATCTCCTCGAAAAAGAGGACTATAAGAAGTTTTACACCCTTATCGAGAAGGCAAATGAGATCAGGAAAGTGCTAAACCGGGAATAAATTTTGATATTTTTCACTCCACCACAAAAAAATCTCTTGCATCTGAATTTGAGAAAATATATATTTGCCCATGATAAATCTGAAAAAAGCCACAACCACCTCCTTTTACTTTTACTGGTTTTACTTTACCGGTCGCGGGTGGCTTTTGTAAAATTTGAATGTTATCATAAGAAATTTATAAATCACCCGGACTAAACAGCCGGGTTTTTTCGTTTTTAAACCATTAACAGATACAGAAATAAGATGGAAACATTGTTGAAAAAGAGACCCCTTATAATTTCGGGCCCATGCAGTGCTGAAACAGAGGAGCAGGTTTTGGAGACTGCAACACAACTTGCAGAGCTTGGTGTGGTGGATGTAATGCGAGCCGGGATCTGGAAACCGAGAACGAGACCGGGTACATTTGAAGGAGTTGGAACCAAAGGTCTGCCATGGCTGCAGCAGGCAAAAAAGATAACCGGTTTCCCCCTTGCTGTCGAGGTTGCAACCACAAAGCAGGTTGAGGACGCACTTCATTTCGATGTTGATATTCTCTGGATTGGTGCCCGGTCAGTCGTAAACCCGATGAGTGTTCAGGAGATAGCGAATGCCTTGAGAGGTACCAATGTCCCGGTGTTCATCAAAAATCCGATGAACCCTGATATCGAACTGTGGAGCGGTGCGGTCGAGAGGATAGGAAATGCAGGGGTGACAAATATCGGACTGATACACAGGGGATTCAGCACCTACGGAAATCTTGAGTACAGAAATGCCCCCATCTGGCATCTGGCAATCGAGATGAAAAGAAGATACAGCGACCTGATGATGATCTGCGATCCTGCTCATATCTGTGGCAGAAGGGACATACTTAAAGATGTGTCGCAAAAAGCAATCGATCTCGATTTTGACGGTTTGATGATAGAAAGCCACCGTGATCCCGATAAGGCATGGAGCGATGCGAAGCAACAGGTGACACCTGCTGATCTGAAAATACTGCTCGATCAACTTGTTTGGAGGGATTCAACCAGCGAAAATATCTCACACGATTCTCCGCTTGAAGAGTACAGAGAAGTAATCGATCAGATAGATGACGAACTGATGCAGTTACTCGCTAAAAGAATGAACCTCGCAGCGAAGATTGGTGAATACAAAAAGGAAAAGAAGATTACCATTCTTCAGACCAACAGATGGAATGAAATTCTTGAGAAGGGGATTAATCTGGGTGTGAAACTTGGTTTAAGCAACGAATTTGTTGCGGGTTTCCTCGAGGTGGTTCACATGGAAAGCATCAATCATCAGAACAGAATTATGAATTCCCAGGCCGGTTGACTCCACCGGCGCAGTTATACAAAATCTGCTCTTCATCAGAAAGAGTGATTCCGTTGTTTTCGAGGGGGAGGGAAATCGTAAAGATTGACCCTTTCCCCGGAGTGCTGTTTACTGAAATTGTACCCCCCATTTTCTCTATATGATTTTTGGCTATGGTCAGCCCGAGTCCGGTCCCTTCGAAATGGCGCCCCATCCCTTCGCTTGCCTGACGAAACGCCTGGAATATTATCTCAAAGTCGTTACTATCGATCCCGATGCCTGTGTCTGTTACTGAAATCAGTATTCTCTTTTTATCACCCCTCGTCTGATGCCAAAGATTCACCGTAACTCCACCGTGAAATGTGAATTTGATGGCGTTGGATATAAGGTTTTCAAGTGCCTGAACGAACATGCTCTTGTCGAGAAGGCACCGGCACCCGGAGATGTGGCTCCCGAATCTGAGATAAAGATTTGAATTGTTGATCTGATATTCGAATGTTTTGCAAACCTCGATCACTGAGTCAATCAGCTCAAACTCCTTAGCGACAGGATTCGATCTTCCGGCCTCAATCCGGCTGAAGTCCATTATCTTTTTCAATGTCTCGAGCAGCCTCGTGGAACTCGCAAATATTCTGTTTCCGATACTCCTGATTTCGGGATCATTTTTATATTCACTGAGTATCTCAGCAAATCCGATCACCCCTATCATCGGGGTTCGCAACTCGTGACTCATGTTGAGGAGGAAGCTTGATTTTAGAGAGCTCATCTCCTCAGCTTCTTTTTTTGCTTTTATGAGAAGCTTTTCGTTGGCTTTTCTTTCGGTGATATCGGCAATGAGGGTGAGGATACCGCTCTTACCTCCGGGGAGTGGAACCTTTGTTTCAGTCAGTTGAACATTAAGCCGGGTACCGTCTTTTCTCGAGGCGAAAGATTCCTGACGGAGAATTTCCCCTGACAGGATTTTTTTAAGATTTGAATCGATGAGAGATTTGTCTGCATGAGAAGCTATTACTGAGATATTATTACCAACCAATTCATCTAAAGAGAAGCCGGTAAGCTCTACAGCTTTTGGATTTGCATCGATGATGCACCCTTTTTCGTCCTGCAGAATTATTCCCTCAGGTGACAATTCGAACAGGGAGTGGTAACGCTCCTCGTTCATTCTAAGAGTTGTGATGTCGTTGAAGATTATGTTGATGTAGTCATGTCCCTCCATCAGGATGTGGGTGCCCGACACATCAACATAGATAATGCTTCCATCCATTCTTACGAGACACAGGTCCCTCAACTCGAAGACATCGAGTCTTCCCGGGTAACTCAGACTTTCAAGTGACTTGCTGAGGCTGGATGAGTGTACTATGTCGAGTATGTCGCGACCGAGCAGTTCTTGCTTCGAGGAGGCGCCGATCATTTTTACGAAGGCGGAGTTTACAAACACAAACTTTCGAGTATCATGCACGATTGTGGGTGCAGGATAAATTTCGAGCATATTAAAAAACTGTTTCTCATTGTTCATGGTACCGCCAAAAAGAAAAATTTAATCTCTGAATTAATATAGTAAAAATTCCATCTTTCGTAAATAAATTAAGTTTCAAAGAAAAAAAATTGTGAGCAAATGCATAATCTGTATAAAATCTCCCTGTATCTGATATTATTTCTCTCACCACTTATGGCTCAGATGCCGGACAGGTATGTTATTCTGGTGATAGTTGACGGTGCCAGGTACAGCGAAACCCTTGGCGACACATCCGGAAGATTTACTCCGAATCTTAAGAGACTGGCAAACGAGGGGGTGGTGATTGATTCATTTTTCAACAACGGATGGACAGTCACGAGCAGAGGAGTCCCTGCAATCTGGTCGGGTTCCTGGTCAACTCCACTTGATACTTTTTACAACGGTTTTCAAACTCAATATGCCACCGTGCCTACTCTTTGGGAATATTTCAGAAAAGCCCATCAGCAGGATTCCACAGAGGCAATGTATATAATGAAATATCTTTCTTCACCGTGGCTTCAGAGTTTTCGTCCCGATTACGGACCTGCCTACTGGCCCTGGTATATCCTTCAGGGGAGTAACGATGTATCGGTCTGGCAAAAGGCAAAAAACATGCTGCAGACCTGGCGACCGCGACTTTCCGTTATCTATTTTTCCGATGTCGATCACTATGGACATTCGGGTGTTTGGGATGATTATACCCGCGCTATTACTATTGCCGACAGTCTTATTAATCAGTTATGGGAGTTTGTTAAGAGTGATCCTGTCCTGAAGGATAAAACCACCATTCTCGTTACCAACGACCATGGAAGGCATACGGATGGAGTATCAACCGTTTTTGTTGGACATGGTGACGGTTGTGCAGGGTGCAGAAGAATTATGCTTTTCGGAATTGGTGCCAATGTGAAGAGGGGGATTCATACAATTACCAAACGATACATTCCTGATATCGTTCCTACCATAGGCTCAATTTTGAATTTCCCGACTCCGGTCGTCTCGGGTGTTTCGATGAGTGAGATTCTGGATATTCAAACTGATGTGTTGGATGAGACAATTCCCGGGACTTTTGCACTTGATCAGAATTTCCCTAATCCTTTTAACCCAGGCACAAACATAAAGTTTTCTCTGCCGTCAGAAACGAATGTTAAACTCGAGATCTACAATGCCATCGGCGAAAAGGTTGTGGATTTAATAGATGCTGACATGGCAGCGGGGAGACACCAAATATATTTTGATGCCTCCGGTCTTCCGAGTGGAATTTATCTCTACAGACTGTTGACCGGCAACCGGGTGGAATCCCGCAAGATGATATTATTAAAATGAACGGGAGTCTCCTCCCGCTATTTTAAAATCACCATTTTACCGGTAACAGGAGAGATTTCTGAGCCAACTGGTTCGAGCCTGTAGAACCAGACTCCCGATGGGAGGTTGCCCGAATTGTAATTAATCACATTGACTCCTTTTTGGCAACTCACCGGGAGTTTCTCGTCGATAATTGAACCTTTGGGGTCGTAAATTTTCAGAACCACTTCCATTTCGAACGGGACTGTAAATGTTATTTGTGTCGAACCGTTAAAGGGATTGGGATAGTTGTTCATCAGTCGAAAAGAACCCGGGTTTTCTGACTCTGCTGATTCAATGCCTGAAGGGAGTGTGACCGATGTCCAGGTTGCCCCTTTATCGGACGAATATTTAATCGCTTCAGAGCCGTTCTCTCTTAGGGCAACATTCGATTTCCCGGCGGACAGAGCCTCAATTTCCGTGATTCCTCTGTAGACTTCATCCCACGAAACCCCGCCGTTTGCGGTTCTTAGCAAAGAATTGACAGACCAGACCCCTTGATAGCCTGTTAGTGAATCACCAAAGGCTGCGAGACCTGAAAGTACACCTGCATCCTGAAGAATGATGTTCCAGTTCTGACCACCGTTTGAACTGAACCATAGCCTGGACATGGTTGTCACGAATCCGTGTTTAGCAGAAATAAATCCCGAAACCCCTTTCTCACCGAGAGATTCCATAATCTGCCAGCTCTTGCATGAGTCCTCGGAGATGAGGTAATTAAAACTTCCGGCAAACGGGTTAAAGTAAGGGGCGTAGATGAAAACTTTTCCAGCGTGAGGCATGCCTGCAAATGAGATGCTGCTGTAATTTTGCACAGGAATTTGAAAACTGACCGTGTCAAATGAGATGCCTCCATTGAATGATCTGCAGACTGTGAGGTTGTCGCGCAGAATCAGGATGGTCTTTCCATCGGAAACAAAGTTGGCTGAATTTAGTACCCTGCCTGCCTCAAAGATTTTTGTCCAAAGAGAACCTCCGTCCGTCGTACAGTACAACTCGTTTCCTTTTGCTGCATATCCTGCAGATTCCGATACAAAATGGAGCATTGAGATGTTTTTGTTATCGGGTCCAAAATTCAATTGTTCAAACTGGTGGGGAGAAGAAGTCTGTCTGAAAAGATCAGCACCTCTGGAGATGAATAATTTTTCGCCGGCGAATTTAAAAATTTGTGAGTAAACCGGAAGAGCGAGAATGATAAACAGGGTTAATAATCTGTGACTCATGGCTTCTATCAATTTATGACGTGAGAATGCACAAATATGCCAAAATCTGATTTCATATCCATGAATTTCGTGAAGCGAAATTCAGTAATAAAATTAGCTTATCCTTTCGAAAGTGATTCCTTAATAAGGGTGACAAAAGCCTCTCTTTTGAAAGGTTTCGACATGTAGTGAGTACATCCCGCCCGCATGGCATCTTCCTTGTCCTTAAGCATTGCAAAAGCGGTAAGGGCTATAACTGGGGTCTTTTTGTATTGTGGCATTTTTCTCAATTCCACCGTTGTCTGGTAACCGTCGAGCCCTCTGCCAAGATTTACATCCATCAGAACAAGAGGGTAATAGCGTGAATTTGCTTTTTCAAGTGCCTCCTTGCTGGATATCGCAGACTCTATTCTACATACTTTTCTCAGCATTCTCGAGATCATTTCTATTGCAATGGGGTCGTCTTCGACATAGAGGATGGTCGGCAGTTCTGCTTCCCCGGTTTGGACCTGTGCCGGGACACTCTCAAAAACTTCAGTTGCACGGGTATTTTGTATCGGGAGAGAAACGGTAAATGTTGTGCCGGTACCGACCTCACTGTCCAGTTGGATAGTGCCGTTAAGTTTTTCGACAAATTTTTTCGTCACAGCCAGGCCGAGCCCCGTTCCTTCAAAGTTTCTGCCGAAACCTTCACTTGCCTGCCTGAAATCGTCGAATATGAATGCCTGTTCCTCTTTTGCGATACCGATTCCTGTGTCACGAACTTTCAGGAGCAGAAAACCGTTCCCTGACTGTTTTTTTGAAGAGACTTCGACTTTTACCAGTCCGTTTTTTGTAAATTTTATTGCATTGTTGATCAGGTTTGCACAAATCTGGGAAAAGACCCTTTCATCAGTTACGAACGGGATCTTCATCTCAGGTGCCACCAGTTCGAAATCGAGACCCTTTTTATTTGCCTCGTTTATATGCAGGCGGAAATTCTCTCTGACTGTCTCTACTGCATCAATTTCAGTTTTAACCATCTCGAGCTTGCCGGCTTCAATTCTCGACAGATCTAGAATCAGGTTTAGAGTGTTCATTAAACGGGAACCGCTCTTATAAATGATATCTGCATATTCAACCACCTGCGGGGGATTTCCCTCGTCGGTCAGGAGGTCGGAATACCCAAGAATACCGATCATCGGAGTGCGGAGCTCGTGGCTCATATTCGCAAGAAAACTCGATTTCAGCCGGTTCATTTCCTCTGCCTCCTCTTTGGCGAGAATCAACTCTTTCTCGTATTTTTTTCTGGCGGTTATGTCTGCAATAATGGTCATAATACCGGCAGATCCATCAGGGAGAATCACTCTTGCCTCTGTCAGCTCCACATTTACAACCTCGCCATCCTTCCTCAGTCCCTCTGCTTCATGTTTGAAGGATCCTTCATCGATAATGGTTTCAATGTCGTCTTTGATGTTCTCCACTCTATCAGGCGGAGTAATCATGCTGATGTGCTGTCCGATCATCTCTTCGCGGGAATAGCCAAGAATTACGGAGAATTCCCTGTTGACATCGATTACTTCGCCGTTTTCATTTTGAAGAATAATTCCTACCGGTGAAAGATTAAAAAGGGCTCTGTACCTGGCTTCACTCTCTACTAGAGCTTCCCGTGCCTTCAGTCTCTCGATGTTATTTTTTCGCTCTTCCAGTGCTTTTAGTATTGCTGTTCCGAGCCTAACAATCTGTTCTTTTATTACATAGTTAGCAGCGCCCGCTCTCATACACTCGACTGCGGTTTCCTCATTTACAGATCCTGTGACGATAATTACGGGAGTAATTGGCGAATGTTCTATGGTGAGCCTGAGCGCAGTAAGCCCGTCAAATTCGGGCATTGAATAATCAGAAAGAATGATATGTGGCTCAAACTCCCTTAATTCCCTGAGGAAGTCTCCTTCTGTTTCAACATTTCGGAAAATTGCATTAGGGAGGACTTTTTTTACCTCTCTCTTGGTGAGTTCGTAATCAGGCAGAAAATCTTCAACTATAAGGATTTTATATTCTTGTTCCATTGAGATTCCGGGGAATTTTAATTATTTGGATGCTTCATTAAGAATTAACCAGTACATTCCCAATTGGGAAACTGCTTTTACGAAATCCTCAAACTGCACCGGTTTGACCACATAACTGTTCGCTCCCAGATCATAAGCTGATTTTATATCAGGGTCTTCCTTTGATGAGGTTACTATCACTACCGGCAGTTTGCGGGTAATCGCATTATTCCTTATCTCTTTGAGCACTTCGAGACCATCTATTTTCGGTAATTTGAGGTCAAGAAACACAACTCTTAAAGCAGTGTGATCTACAGTTCCCTCATATTTCCCTTTGTTGAAAAGGTAGTTTAGTGCGTCTTCTCCGTCTTCGCAAATCTTGATGTTATTAGCGAGATGATTCTTTTTCAGGGCCCTCATCATCAGAGTTGCATCGTTAGGATTATCTTCGACTATCAGTATTTCAATTGATGAATTATTCGTTTCCATTTTCAGTATATCAATTTTACGATCATAAATAATAATCCTGCTTTCAGAACGGAAAAATAAGTAATAACCGAGCTATTAACAAAATAAATCGTTCTTTGTAAATCCGATCGTTTAAATTTTATTGCAGCAGACCACATAACAAATTTTATTAGGATATTTGGAGAGAGAACTTTTCATTTTATTGGATATCAAATGTCGAACAACGAATCAGTAAAGCCCGGAATCGTAAAACAGACGATTATTGAAGTGACTCAACCTTTCAAAGATCTGGTGCATTCACCGAGAGCACTTTGGGGTATTAATATCTCCTATCTTCTCGAGGGACTCACATATTTTGGTGTTGTAGGACTTCTCACCATCTTTTTCACCGAGGATATCAAACTCAATGACATTGAATCAGGGCAGATGGTGGGTGTTCTCACGGCAGGCATCACACTGAGCATGCTGTTTTTGGGTGCTACCGTTGATATAATCGGTGTGAGGATGTCGCTGCTGATTTCGCTGATGGCTATGCTTGTCGGCAGGGTGTTGCTGGCAGTAAGTCCGACCCTCTTCCCGGGAACGGGGCTTTGGGGTCCGGCACACATAACAGCAATGCTTGGTATCCTTGGCATAATCATAGGTTACGGGATATATCAGCCTGCCTGCTACGCGGGAGTGAAGCGATTCACCGATGAGAAAACCTCTGCGATGGGTTATGCGATGCTCTATGCTCTTATGA
This sequence comes from Ignavibacteria bacterium, assembly GCA_017302895.1. Taxonomy (NCBI): domain Bacteria; kingdom Pseudomonadati; phylum Ignavibacteriota; class Ignavibacteria; species Ignavibacteria bacterium. The sequence goes on from JAFLBV010000003.1 coordinate 255,962, forward strand.
ACCTTGGAGGATTTCTTCCGGGTTTGATCTCTCCGCCTGTAAGGAAGAGCTTTGGAATCACGGGAGTATTCTGGGTTTATGTTGCGTTGACCGTTGTCGGGATTATTTCTGTGCTTTTTATTCTTACCAAAAAGACTGTAAAAATGGCAGAGGCGAATCTCAGTGATGAAAAGAAGGCCGAGGTGAAAGCCGAAAATGAAATGCCTTTCGCTGAAAAAATGAAATATTACATGAAGAATTTCCCCCTTAAGGATATGAGATTCCTCTTCTTCATTTTTATTCTGATTCCCGTTCAGACACTTTTTGCTCATAACTGGTTGACGCTGCCGACTTATTGCTATCGGGCTTTCACCGGTGTGGTAAGTGAGAATTTTGAGTTTTTCACAAATTTCAATCCAATACTTATTTTTATTCTCACTCCTGCAGTTGCAGCTCTTACCGCCCAGAAAAATGCATATAAAATGATGATTTGGGGAACATTTGTGATGGCTTCGCCGACTTTTATCCTGGCTTTAGGTCCCAATATCTACACACTTTTCGGTTATCTGATAATCATGACCATTGGTGAAGCGATGTGGCAACCGAGATTTTTGCAGTGGGTGGCTGAAATTGCCCCCAAAGGGATGACGGGAATATATATGGGTATCGGGCAGTTCCCTTGGTTCCTGACGAAAGTCGTCACCTCCCTTTATTCAGGATGGTTCCTTATGAATTATGCTCCTGAAGGGGTTCCACCGGAAAAAATGAACACAGAAATGATGTGGCTGATTTATGGATTTATCGCCATTATCAGTCCAATCGGCCTGATCCTCGCCAAAAACTGGATGGTAAAAGGATTTAAGACCAAAAGTGAGGATTAGGGAGGTATTAGGTATAAGGTATCAGGTATTAATTCTTTAAGATTAAGCCTGTATTGTGAACTTTTATTAACAAGAGATGAGCATTATGCACACATTAATCGAAAAACCTGCAATTGTTCAGGCAGCAGGAAACAAGCCCAAGATAATTGAAGAATATGTCGGCAGAGTTAACTCCGGTACCGATATTATAAGCATCGCAAGAATGCAATCACCTGCAGGTTGGACGGAACCGGCTCAAATACCCGAGTTCGATGAATATACCGTGGTATTGAAAGGCGTACTCAGAGTGGAGAGCAAAACCGGATTTATCGATGTCTCCGCGGGTCAGGCGATCCATACTCCAAAAGGGGAGTGGGTTAAGTACAGCACCCCAAACGATGAAGATGCCGAATATATCGCCGTTTGTTTGCCTGCGTTTTCGCCTTATACAGTGAACAGACAAGAGTAAAAGTTATTAGTTGTGAGTTATGATTTATGAGTTGTCGATAGCCCTTGCGGCGGCATGTGGGTAGAATTTGGCGACAACCTTAACCAGAGCCCTTGCGGCGGCATGTGGGTAGAACCGGTACCCGACTGCACAAATCATTCCTCATCCTTTCAAGGGAGTGGTCGAAGATATGTATAGAAAATCGAAAAATCTATATATATGAGCATTGATATGTATAGAAAATCGAAAAAATTATACATATTGCATTCGATATATATAAAAAACCGGAAAATCTATACATATGATTAACCAGTTTATTCCATTGAACCGTGTCAAACGCCGAAATCTTCTCAGTTAAGATGTAAATATGTTTTTTGATCCAACGAAGCCATTTAATTCAATCCCTCTTTTACCTCCTGAATTTGAACTCGAGACAAAAGAGGTTCTGAAACAACTTGCTGTTTCCCACCGGTATCTTGCTGAGCTTAAAGGAATTGCACAGACAATTCCCAACAGAACGATCTTAATAAGTACCCTGGCTCTCCAGGAGGCAAAGAACAGCTCTGCGATTGAAAATATTATTACGACACATGATGAATTGTACAAGTCAGATCTTTTTTCAGACCAATTCGAAAGTCCCGCCTCAAAAGAGGTGCACAGGTATTCAAAAGCCCTGATTCATGGATATAATCTTGTAAAAGATGATAAAATTCTTTCGCTCAATAAAATATTGGCGATTCAGCAGATTTTGGAAGACAATGATGCCGGGATCCGAAAACTTCCGGGAACTGTCCTGAAAAACACAAGGACAGGTGTGACAACCTACACCCCTCCTGACAATCCTGATGTGATCCTGAATGCACTCGGCAATCTTGAGAGATACATTAACGACCCCGATATCCACAAGGTGGATCCGCTTATCAAAATGGCAGTGATTCATTATCAATTCGAGGCAATCCATCCTTTTTTTGACGGTAACGGGAGAACAGGAAGGATCATAAATGTTTTGTATCTCGTATTGAATAACCTTCTGGAGATGCCCGTACTTTATTTGAGTCGCTATATCATCGAAAACAAAGCAGATTATTACAGATTGCTTAATGAGGTTCGTACAAAAAACAACTGGGAAGAGTGGATTTTGTATATCCTGAAGGCTGTTCAAGTTACAGCCGAAGACAGCATTATCCTTATTAAAGAAATAAAGGCGCTAATCAGCGAATACAAATTCAAAATGAGAGGCGAGTTGCCTAAAATTTACAGTCAGGACCTGTTAAATCTGCTCTTCAGGCATCCCTACACTAAAATTGAATTTGTAATGAATGATCTGGGAGTCTCAAGGATAACTGCCACAAAATATCTAAATGAACTGACTGAAAAAGGTCTTCTGATGAAAAACAAACTCGGCAGAAACATCTATTATGTGAATAAACCATTGTTCGATCTTTTTGTGACGAAATGATGCAATAATTATAATTCGAATTTGATAAAGACTACCTTACAACCATGACAAAACCTGAACTTCTCCTCCCTGCAGGAGACTTTGAAAAACTAAAATTTGCGTTTCAATACGGCGCTGATGCGGTGTATGCGGGGGTTCCTGCATTTTCGCTGAGGGCACGGGAAAATGATTTTAAAATTGACGGCGTTAAAGAAGCCATCGATTACACGCATGCTCTCGGGAAAAAGATTTACCTGACAGTGAATATTTTCCCCCACAACAGCAAGCTCGAACCAATGCGTCGTGCTATTACCGCAATGGCAGAACTGAAACCCGATGCTTTTATAATGGCGGATCCCGGTGTCATTTATTTTGCAAAAGAGATTTGTCCAGATATCCCGATACACCTTTCGACCCAGGCGAACAATATCAACTGGGCATCCGCAAAGTTCTGGAAGGAGCAGGGGATATCGAGAATCATTCTTTCCAGAGAACTTTCGCTAAGGGAAGTGAAGACGATTCATGAGAAGGTGCCTGATGTGGAGCTGGAGTTTTTTGTTCACGGCTCCATCTGTATGGCATATTCAGGGAGGTGTCTTCTTTCAAATTACATGTCGTACCGGGATGCAAATCAGGGAACATGTGCACACAGTTGCCGCTGGCAGTACAAGGTTTATAAAGGTCATGAGCAGGACCACAATCCCGAATATGAAGTGGTGGCGTCAGAGGACGAACTGACAATGGATGGTGTATATGATCCAGTCTATAAGCCCCTCGAGGGGAATTTCTACCTTGAAGAGCAGCAGAGACCGGGAGAATTTCTCGAGGCGGATGAGGATGAATATGGCACCTACATAATGAATTCGAGAGATCTCTGTGCCGCAGAGTATCTTCAGGAGCTAAAGGATGCCGGAGTTTCCAGTTTTAAGGTCGAAGGGAGATCCAAGTCTATATATTATGTCGCATCTGTTGCCAGAACATATCGCAAAGCGATTGACGAGATGGTGCAGGGAATAAAGCCGACATTCGATTATGTTTCTGAACTTGCAAAAACAGCCAACAGAGGTTTCATTCCGGGCTTTCTCGTCTCAAATCCTAAGGAAAAAGCACAGTGGTATGAGAAAAATGTCCAGTTGCAGACTCACGAATTTGCCGGAGTTGTCAGGGAAGTGATGCCCGATGGAATGGCGCGGGTTGAGGTAAGAAACAGATTTGAAAAGGGTCAGGAACTTGAAGTCTTCTTTCCCGATTTTGGTATGGATTTTATCCAGATCGTCGGATTGATGCAAAATCCTCTAGGTGAAATTGTCGAGGTGGCACACGGTGGAGCCGGAGATATCTTCATCAAACTTGACAAAGATGTTTTCCCCGGCGTCCTGTTAAGAAAGAAAAGGTAAACTACCTTTTAATCAGCTTAAATGCCATGCCTCTTCCGTGTTTTTGGATGATCGCAAGGTTTATCCAACTGAAGGCGAATTGCTCCAACAGTTCAATTTTGTCATCACCCCCGAAGTCGTAGCATTCCGCAAATCCAATCTCTTTTGCGAGAGTTGAAGCCACATCCTTTGCCTTTGTGCTTGTTCCGGCACAGAACATATCGACTCCTTCTCCGTTATAGACGGGATCTCTCATGTTTTCAAATCCTGTGCTGTTGAAGCATTTTACAACATCTTCACAACCTGTTACCGCTTTGATGCCCTCAAATGCAGTTTTATAAGGTGCCGGTTTCATAAATACCGAGTTCGTCGCATCGATTACGATTTTCTCTTTCAGGGAGGGATTCTGACCTGCAATTTCGACCGCAACCTGCGGAGGTGTAGAGAACAGCACCACATCTGCATCCGTGATTGCATCCGCCACTGAAGATGCTGAAATATTGGAGTTGGCTGCAATAAGATTTTTGATATCTTCCGAGTTTACATCCCGTGTCCCAAGAATAACCTTATGTCCCTTCTTTGCGAAATTAAGGCCAAGTGCCCCGCCGACATTTCCCGCGCCAATAATTGCTATTTTCATTTTATTCCTCGATTGTTTTTCTCTTCGTTGCAAAAAATATGAAATATACCGGTACAATTGCATAAACAGCAAATGCAGCATAAACATTCATAAAAGCCAAACCACTTCCCAGGAAGTACATAACGGGACCAATCAAAGATAGTTTGATCAGCTTTGAATAATTTTCCTTGTTTGTCCCGTCCTTCAGGAGGTGACTGTTCTTCAATATGTACAACCTGAGAAGCACAAACGCCAGTGCTGTCATTCCCATGCAAACTCCGAAAAAGAACATGGTGGTTGACTGGTTAAAATAGTCACCCATGAAGGCAGTGGGGAAGGGAACAAAAGACATGAAGAAGAGAAGGAGTCCGTTCACCCACATCAGCCCGTTGTCACTCTGCTTTATTTCATGGAAAATTCTGTGATGGTTCACCCACATGATTAGAACCATGAAGAAGCTGAGAGCCCAGCTCAGGAATTTTGGAGTCAGTTTTACAAGTGCCGCGGCAATTGCCGAAGATGTAACCTCCCCTTCGATGTGGGGCACTTTTATCTCGAGTACAAGAAGTGTAATGATAATAGCTATCACACCATCACTGAATGCTTCAAGTCTTGTTTTTCCCATGGTTATACACCGAGAGCTTCGATTACAAGTCTTGCTGCTTCGCCTCCTGAATATTGCTGCTGCCCTGTGATCAGTCTGCCGTCTCTTACAGCGAAAGGTTTGAATAACCCGCCTGTGATGAAGTTAGTGTTCTCGATCTTTTTTGCTTCTTCCTCTATCCAGAATGGCTGAATTTTCATACCCACATAGCTGTCAGCAAACTGTTCTTCAGCATTGGCAAAACCTGTCCAGGTTTTACCCTCAACAAGAAGTTTGCCGTCAGAGGTTCTGGCTTTGAGGAGCACACAAGTGGCATGGCAGACAATTCCAACCACTTTGCCCGCTTCATGGAAATCGACAACCAGTTTGTGAAGTTTCTCGTTGTTTATGAATGTGTACATTGGTGACTGTCCCCCTGTAAGGAATACTGCGTCATAATCAGAGACATTGAGTTTGTCGATCGACGGAGTGTCTTTCAACAGAGCGGAATGTGAAGGTGACTTATTGAAACCAAGGCTTAGGATATCGTGCGCCGAGTAACCGCTTGCATCTTCGGGATCACTAAAACTGTCCGCCATCAGTTCACCTCCCTCGGGTGAGTAGATATCGACTTTGTAGCCCTTTTCAGTAAAAGCGTGGTACGGGTGGGTAAGTTCCGCCCACCAGAAACCAATTGGCCAGCCGGTTTGGGAACTGACGGAGGGATTGGCAGCAATAAGTGCAACTCTTTTCGGGCTGTTGGAATCCATTACATTGAGGTTCGCGCTCATAATTTTTTTTCTCCTTTTGTATAATTTTTTCAAGTTAATATGTTAAATTAGCACTATATGATATCTAAAATCAAGTATGCACTATAAAGTAATATACTAACTAAATAGAAAGAAATGCGAGAAATGCCCGTTTTCGAGTTTAGAGATAAAAAATATAATAATCCGGTGGAGCTTGCTCTCGATGTAATCGGCGGAAAATGGAAGATGCCGATACTTTGGAGATTGAAAGACAAGGTATGGAGATACGGTGAACTTAAAAATTTCATTCCCGGCATTACCCACAAAATGCTTGCTCAGCAACTGCGCGAACTGGAGGCGGATGGACTTGTAAACAGAAAGGTTTATCAGGTGATACCACCGAAAGTGGAGTATTCAATCACAGAAAAAGGTCTGACGACAATTCCGGTAATTACTTCTTTGCGTGAGTGGGGGATTGCATTTAAAGAGGATAAACTGGTTTAGGTTTTCTCTTAGAGAGGGGGCTGGGATGACCTTAAAATAAAACCGGCAGTCGTTCAATCAACAACTGCCGGCTAAAAATTATTCACTTATTTGCTGCATCCACGCAGGCCTTAATACCGTCTCTGTATGAGGTTGGTGTGAAGTTAAAAGCTTTTTTGAATTTGTCACTGTTGAAAATATAATCGTACTTGAACTGATAACTCATCTCAATCATCGACATGATAGTCGGGTTGAAGAGTCCCGCCATAAACAGCATTCCGTTGCCAAGCACCTGAATTTTTGGCTGAACACCGAGATATTCAGCTGCAATTCTTACCATTTCTTCTCCCGTTATGGGTGTGTCATCCGACGGTGCATGCCAAACCTGGTTATAAGCTGTAGGAGTGTTCCCAATCAGTGCAGTGGCATATGCTGCATCAGGTGTATAAGTAAATGTGTGAAGCGCCTTGGGATTATTCATCCAGTTTGCCTTTTTCCCTTTAATCAAATTGTTGATTACAAGAAGATTGAACATTGAACTGCTGATGCCGGGGCCATAGAAATCGGCACCTCTGACAATTGCAACCTGGAGGTTCCCTTTTTTATACTCATCCATCAGGCGAAGATCAAGTTTTGCCCTGATTTCCCCTTTTTTACTGCAGGGATTAAAGGGAGTTTCCTCTGTCATCGGTCCGTCAACTTTACCGTACATATAGACATTGTCGAAAAAGACGAGCTTGGCACCTTCCTTTTTGCATCCTTCGATAACATTTTCGATAAGGCCGGGCCACTGTTCCTGCCAGGTTTTGGTTGTGTACTTCAGTCCGGCTGTGAGGTAAACTATCTCCGAACCCTTGATCGCCTGAAACATTTCCTCTTTTTTTGTGATGTCAGCATTATGAGTCAAATCAGTCGAATTTACTTTTTTTGCGTTTCTGCTGACGATGTTGATTTTATCTGTGTATTTGGTCAGTTCTTTTGCCAGTGGAGTACCGATTGCTCCACCACCGCCTAAAATCGTTTGCATAGTTTGGTCGCTTTCCAATTAAATCATGAAGATGAATAATTATGAATGCGAATTTGCGGAAAATCCTGCAATTTTGGAATCGGAGATAGATGGAGGATGGATATTTTTTGATTAATGGTTGATTGGGATTATTAATTACAGGATGGAATGGAATAAAAATTAAATCGAGAACATTATTTTTTTTGCAATTGAAATAAAAAATATCCGTAATTTAGAAATATCGTAATTTTTCAACTCTATCATGTTGAAACAACTAATTATGAATCTTAAATGGTAAACACATGAACGACAAAGCTGTTACTTCGCTCGGCAAGATTTACAAAAATAATCTTAATGCAAAAGAAGAATGGGAGCTGTATGCAGAAAACATGTTCCCTGATTCTCCTCATTTAATTATCTCTCCTGTCTTTATAATTACCCGTACTAACGAAACTCCTTCAATAACTTATTCGCACACAGATATCCGACCCTATGATCAGGAATCCTACAGGGAATATGGGTACCGCAAAGGTGCTTCAAACGGAGGAGATGTTACAGTTTCTACCAAATTTGGTTCGTTTGAAGATACCACAACATTCAAGAACAAGAAAATAGATACTATACTAAAAGATGTATTTGGCAGGGTCATTGAGCTCGCAGATGAACCGGAAAAAGAAGTTCTTGAATTGATCAGATCGTATTGGCGTGAAAATTATCTTCGAATAAACAAAGATATCTACACGATTTATCAGTCGGTTGAGATAGAGAAAAGATTTAAGTGCGGTTTATCAATCATTGCAAAAATTGATGGTGAGGAATATTTTGTCTCTTCATTCAATGCTTATAAGAGGGCTCTTGTACGCCATGCCACAGACGGACTAAGTGAATTTCTCTCTACTGTTTCAGAAGGATACGACAGTGTCTGCTCTATCTGTACTCAAAAGAAAGACAAACTTCACGGTTTCGCATCTCCTTTCAAATATTTCACGGTCGACAAAAAGGGGTACTTACCTAATTATTTTAATCTTAAGCTCGCTTGGAAGAACTATCCAATCTGTTCGGATTGTGCTGCAGATTTTTATCTTGGTTCCCGTCTGATAGATGAAACCTTGAGGTTTTATTTCTATGGTCGTTCCTATATGGCCGTTCCCAGAGTACTCATTGAAGACTCAATACTCTACGAGACTGTGTACAACATTTTTAAGGATTTCAGGAAACTTGATGGAGATACCAAAGCGACATATGAAGATGCTTTGATGCTTTACATGGCTGAGCAAAAAAATCAATTTAATCTCGATATGCTTTTTTACGAGGAGAACAAGACAACAGGCGCTATAAAAATAAAAGCACATATCGAAGAAATTTTTCCTTCGCGGTTCAGAAAAATATTTGTCGAAGCCCGGGATTTCGTTGATACTCACAAGACTTTCGAGAAGTATCTCACCTTTGAAGAGACTGTTTACGATAAGGAAAGCAAAAAAAAGAAGGAGCAAAAAGAACAATTCAAACAAAGATTCAGATTCGCCAAGCTTCTTCAATTCTTCGATAAGGATGACTATTCGATTATTCAGGCTGTTTTTGACGGTGAAAATATAAGCCTTCAAGGTCTGTACACTGCTTTTATGAACTATTTCAGAGCAAATTACAGAAAAATACTTGAAGGAGGATATTCTTCGCAACCAAGAAAAGTAATAATTGATGCTATCTCAGTATTGTATTATCTCGACTATTTAAAACTTATCACAATAGAAAAACCAAACTATGAGGTAAAAATGGAACAGGAAATCGACTCTTCTAAAAAGGAGAGCAGTTTTGACACAAAGAGGCTTCAACAATTTATTTCTGATAACCCCGTCTTCTTTGACCAGAAGTATAAGGTTGGGCTCTATACACTTGGCTTGCTCGTACAACTGGTTATGAACACTCAACAGGCAAGTCTGAGAAATACACCCTTCGAGAAAAAGTTAAAGGGGTACAAGATATCGGGAGCCGATGTTGAAAACATTTATGTTGAGGCGCTTAACAAACTCCAGCAATATCACGGCGCATATGCATATGGTAACCTTCGTAAATTCATGACTGAGTATTTTAATCTTGAAATAAACGAAATAAAGAAAGCTCCATCAGCGGAAATTTCCTTCTATTTTGTATCAGGTATGGAAACACAATTTTTATTCAAATCATTAACAGAAACGGGAGTTGGCAATGAGTAACAATTTATCGAAAAAAACAGAACTTCTCTTTTTATATGACATTGAAAATGCAAATCCAAACGGCGATCCTCTAAACGAGAACAGACCCAGGTTCGATCCTGAAACCAACACTGCCCTCGTCTCGGATGTAAGACTGAAAAGAACTGTCAGAGACTACTGGTATGAGTACGAAGGATATAATGGCAGTGACGGGAAAGACATTTTTGTGAGAGAGGTCTTTTATAAAGATGAAAAAGATCCGTTAAAAAAATATGTCCAGGATGGTAAAAGAAGGGCTGATAACTTTAAGTCGGAGGAAGAGGCCATTTTAAAAGAATGCATTGATATTCGCGTGTTCGGAGGAGTAATTCCTTTGCCAAAGGACTCAATCACACTTACAGGTCCTGTTCAATTTCAAATGGGAAGATCACTGAACAAAGTTGAAATTGTAACAGAACAGGGCACGGGAGCCTTTGCTGCGGGTGACAAAAAAAGTCAGGCAACATTCCGCACTGAATACAAATTACCTTATGCGGTAATAGGTTTTAATGGAATAGTGAATGATAAAGCTGCTCAAAAAACCGGAATGACTCAGGATGATCTCGAGCTCCTTTACAAAGGCTTGTGGGAAGGGACAAAAAATCTTATTTCACGATCTAAGTTCGGGCAGAAACCCCTCTTTTTATTAGCGGTAACTTTCAAAGACTCCTACTATCTTGGTGGAATGAGACAAAAACTTAAACTTGTATCAGAACTGAATGAAGAGCAAATCCGGTCAGTTAGAGACTACTCCCTGGATATTTCAGAACTTTGGGCATCCCTTTCCAAAGTTGGTGATAATATCGAGAAAATCACTCTCTTCATAGATGATGATCTTGATTTATTGATTGACGGTAAGAAGGTTAAAATTTCAAAAGGAACATATTCTTCAGTCGCCGGTATCACGGCTTAAGCCCAGCCGGAGATAAAAATGGAACTTTTAATTTTTGACATTTCGGGTGAATTTGCTCACTTCAGGAAATTCAATACCACCAGTTCGCCGTTGACCTATACAATCCCTTCGCGGACTTCACTCGCAGGTTTGCTTGGGGCTATAGCCGGAATCGGCAGGGAAGAGTATTATGAGCATTTCCTGAAAGAGAAAGCTTTTATCGCGATACAGGTGTTGAACCGGATTAAAAAGCAGGGATACGGTTTTAACCTCATCAACACGAAAGAAGGTATGTACAGGATTAAAACCCGGACTCAGGTAAGGTTTGAGTTTGTGGTTAATCCGTCATATAGAATATTTTTCGGACATTCCGATGAGAACTTGTACAGCGATTTGAAGAAAAGGATCAAGGGAAAGGACTTCTTCTTTCAGCCTTATATGGGACTTTCTCAGTTGACGGCAGATGTGAACTATGTTGATTCGATTGAATCTGTTTCTGAAAATTCCAACGGTCCGGTCGAGATCATAACAGCAGTAAATCTAAATAGTTGTGTCGGAGCAAAAATTGAGATTGACCCTGATCTCAAATACTCTTCATCGATTATGCCGATGGAGATTTCCCTTGACCTGACAGATCCTTTGAACAGGAAAAATACTTCCTCAGATTTACCCAAGAATCGAAAGACGAATGAGTATGCTGAAGTAATTTATGAAGTTACAGGGAAACCTGTAAAAGTATTTGTTAATTCCTATAACAAGGTACCGGGATATGGAAACATCCTCTTTCTTTGATACTGAATCTTTATCTCATCCCAATGAGAGGCTTGGTCATCATTTGCAAAGAGTTGCACAAAATGCTAAATGGACGATTAAGAAGGTCAATCCCTCTTTTTCGATAATTTCATATGACCTTATCGAAAGGGCAGTGGTGGTAGCTGCTGCCCTTCACGATTTGGGTAAGGCGACAAGCTATTTCCAGGAATATCTCCTGACAGATGCTGCATATGACAAAGATTTGAAGGCACATGCAAACATGTCCGCTGTTGTGGTAAGAGATCTTCTCCAAAGGTCTTTGAATGACAAACAAATTGATTCAACATTAAAATTTTATCTTCCTCTGTTGTCCTTTCTATCAGTAAAACGGCATCATGGATATTTGAAAAATATTCCCGATGAAAATACTGTATTTAAGGGAGCGAGGGATGAGAAGATTCTGACGGACCAACTTGCGGCTCTAAATAAAAATGATGTCAAAATAATTTCTCAAATGCTTCCAACGCTGTCTGAAATCGAGACTGATATTTTGGAACTGGTTGAGAATTTCTCACTCCCGGCATTCAAAAGCAGTACGAATATTATTTTCACAAAACTGGAATTTGACAAGCTTCATCCTGACAAAAAAATAGAATATTATTTTCTTTGTCTAACCATTTTCTCTTCACTTCTTTATTCAGATAAAAAAGATGTGATTTTAAAAGGTAAAATTGCTGAAGAAAATCCTGTTCCACTGGATGTTGTCGAGAATTACAGGATGAAGATGGGGTTTGGTGCAGGTTCATCAAACATAGACATTCAAAAAGAACTCGCCTTCAGGGGAGTAATTGAATCAATAGAGAAAAAATTTGATCCAGACGATCACCTGTATTCCATTACCTTACCAACCGGATTGGGTAAAACCATTACCTCCTTTAAAGCCGCACAGAAAATCAGCGAAATTTTGGGTGGCGGGCGAAGATTAATATTTACAATCCCGTTCACTTCCATTATTGATCAGACTTTCTCAATTTATTCCGGTATGATTGGGACCGATCACTCCGGTATCATACTAAAACACCACCATCTCGCAGAACCTGTTTACAAGGCCAATGAAGAGACCTTCGATATTGATCAGAGTGAATTTTTAATAGAAACATGGGACTCTTCAGTGGTTGTTACAACTTTTGTCCAACTCTTCGAGTCTCTCATAACCAATTCCAAATCAAGACTCTTAAAACTGCCTAACATAGCACATTCTGTCATTGTACTTGATGAGGTGCAAAACCTTCCTTACAAATATTGGAAACTGGTTAACAATACTCTTAAAGTTTTTGCAAAAATCTATGATGTTTATTTTATCCTTCTTACTGCAACACAGCCTTTAATTTTCGAACCGGAAAATGAAATAACAGAACTGGTCCCGGATTATGAAAGGTTCTTTAAAATATTCAACAGAACAATTTTGTTTAATTTAACTGCTTCTCCCTTCAGAACGGTTGAGGATTTCGCTGAACATATCATCAATTTTGCTTCAGACAACCCGAATGAAAATATTCTTGTAATAATGAATACCAGGAACAGCAGCAGTAAGTTGTTTGAACTCCTTTCTGATAATATTCCTGATGATTCACTCTTTTATCTTTCTTCTTCAGTTTCACCGTTTGAGAGAAAAATAATAATAGATGAGATAAAGAAACATGATGAAAACACCAGGAAGATCCTCGTCTCAACTCAGCTTATAGAAGCAGGAGTTGATATCTCTTTTGATACAGTATTTCGTGAGGTTGCCCCCGTGGATTCAGTACTTCAGGGGGCAGGAAGGGCAAATCGTTATAATCTTAACAAAAGCCCCTCTTCTGTCTATATTTTTGCGTTTGAAGGAAAGGAAGATAAAAGTTCATTAATTTATGGAAGTGAACTTATGCAGGCATCAAGGCAGATTTTTAACTCGAAAATTGGTGAAGGCGGGGTGAGCGAAAACCACTATCTGGAGCTGATTCGTGAATATTTTACAGCACTTAAAAGTTTTTCAACAAATTTGGGTTGTGAATATCTGAATGCTGTATCTTCCCTTGAATTTGAAAACACTGGGAAATTCACATTAATTGAGGAGTCAAAATTTCAGGTACCTGTGTTCCTGTTATTAAATGAAGAAGCAATATCCGTTTGGACGAAATTTCAGGAAATTATGAAAGAGAACATCCCCATATACGAAAAGAAGAACAAATTCGCTTTTATCAAGTCAAGATTCTACGAATTTGTAATAAATGTATCAGTAAAAGATGATGAGAGGATGAATGTCTTCAACAGAGAACCAGAATTTGGTTTTCAAGTTTGGAATCCTGATTATGGTGACAGTTTTTATTCTTACTCACCCGATGATTTCAGGAGGAACAGGGGATTTGTCAAAAACACTTCGGCGGTTTTATGAAAAAAATTGACTACACCGTCTTTCACTGCCCGGATGTCAAACTAAGAAAAAGAGATGCAGTCAAACTAAGGGGCTACATCGGGAATGTTTTTAGAGAGGTCTCTCCGCTGCTCCACAATCATTTTGAGGATGGGACCTTAAGATATAAATATCCGCTTGTTCAGTATAAAGTTATTGAAGAACAACCTTTCATAGTGGGTCTTGATGAAGGAGCCAGGCTGCTTCGTGAAATATTTTTGGATATCAAAGAATTTCTTGTGGATGATGAACGAATTGCAGTCAGGGAAAAGTATCTGGGGTCAGACATGAGATATCTTGGAGTGGATGATGAACTTCATTCTTACGAGTTTTTGACAAACTGGATGGCACTTAATGACGAAAATTTCAGGAAATACATGGCTATTACTCACGCTCTTGAGAGACAGGATTTTCTCCGGAAGATTCTGACGGGCAATTTTTTAAGTTTGTTCAAATCTCTCGGCCATCATGAAGAAAAACAAATCATGGCGATTGTTGATGTCCGGGGAGACCATTCAAATTTTAAGGACAACAGGATGTTGGTATTTAAAGGTGAGTTTACCTCAAATGTGCTTCTGCCTCCACTAATCGGTATAGGCAAAGCAGTATCCAGAGGATTTGGTTCAATCAAAGAGAAAGGTTCCGAACTTGTATCTTACGATTGATTCATATGGTGCATACATACATGTTAAAGATGAAATGTTTGAGATCATCCTACGAAGCAGCGGAAGTGAGGTTAAAAGGCTTTTTTCACCCAAAAAGATTACAACCCTCTCTCTTAATCAGGGGGCAGCAATTTCCGGTGCTGCCACTGAACTCGCTCTAAAAAATAACATCGACATCATTTTCCTCGACAGATTTAATGACCCTGTCGGGAGGGTTTGGTTCCCGGGATTAGGTTCGACGACCAAAATCAGGAAGGCACAACTGTTTGCTTCCGTCTCCGGAAAAGGGCTTGATTTCGTTAAAGCCTGGCTTGTCGCAAAAACGGGAAACAGAATTGAATTTCTGGTTTAGACTTATAAAGTCTCATCAGTGAATCTGCTTCGTGAGCCAATTCCATCATAACAAGGATTGAAACAGTAATCCTGCTGTAAAAATAGTTGCAGTAAGTAACACTTCGTGAGCCAATTCCATCATAACAAGGATTGAAACTTTTCCAGTGCCTATTAATAATAAACTAATAGGAGCCTTCGTGAGCCAATTCCATCATAACAAGGATTGAAACGTAAGCATGGAAAAACCTGATCTTACTTCCAGAAGGCTTCGTGAGCCAATTCCATCATAACAAGGATTGAAACTTCTCAAAGTTGAAGGGTTGACTAAACAAATAATCAACTTCGTGAGCCAATTCCATCATAACAAGGATTGAAACTCTCTTTTCCGGTTCCTTTGTCTTGAGCTAACCAAACTTCGTGAGCCAATTCCATCATAACAAGGATTGAAACCCGATTGCATCAATGAAGTTCGCCGAGAGGATTAAACTTCGTGAGCCAATTCCATCATAACAAGGATTGAAACAAACCCTTAACGGTCTTTTGAACTCGAACCTAAAACTTCGTGAGCCAATTCCATCATAACAAGGATTGAAACTCGAGATTACAAGTTTACCCCCGTACACAATTCAGCTTCGTGAGCCAATTCCATCATAACAAGGATTGAAACTTGCAGCATACGGCGGTTATGATCAGAATGATTTCTTCGTGAGCCAATTCCATCATAACAAGGATTGAAACTGTTCCGTTTGCCAAACTCTATGAAGCTCCGATCAACTTCGTGAGCCAATTCCATCATAACAAGGATTGAAACCATTCCAGTCATCAAAGAACCGTTTGCCATACTTATCTTCGTGAGCCAATTCCATCATAACAAGGATTGAAACTTTTTTTCAGGAACTTATCAAGGTCTGTCCTGACACTTCGTGAGCCAATTCCATCATAACAAGGATTGAAACCCGAGAATTTGGTCGATCGTGGCCCGTATAGACAGTCTTCGTGAGCCAATTCCATCATAACAAGGATTGAAACCCTGTAGCGAGCATTATCTCTCCAATGATATTTTTTCTTCGTGAGCCAATTCCATCATAACAAGGATTGAAACCGATTCTGTTCTACAAATACGGCGGTGAGCGGGTTCTTCGTGAGCCAATTCCATCATAACAAGGATTGAAACTCCTGACAGAGGGTTACGACCTGCCTCGTATTGATCTTCGTGAGCCAATTCCATCATAACAAGGATTGAAACCTCGTGTTCTCAATCCGGCTTGTAACCGAACCGACAACTTCGTGAGCCAATTCCATCATAACAAGGATTGAAACCTTGTCTGAAAGTTAGATCAGCACCGCCGAGATATTCTTCGTGAGCCAATTCCATCATAACAAGGATTGAAACTCTTTGTAATAACCTATACCCAGAGGAGGAAAAATACTTCGTGAGCCAATTCCATCATAACAAGGATTGAAACTAAGAAATTTCAAAAATTATCGAGTAAGTTGCCCACTTCGTGAGCCAATTCCATCATAACAAGGATTGAAACGTAATCCGTCCAAGTCCTCGCCGTTTGCCTTAAATTCTTCGTGAGCCAATTCCATCATAACAAGGATTGAAACTTTCCTCAACAGGGAAACTGCTGAGTAACTCATGCACTTCGTGAGCCAATTCCATCATAACAAGGATTGAAACTTCCAGAACAAATGTGACGACTGCCAATAGGACTATCTTCGTGAGCCAATTCCATCATAACAAGGATTGAAACTGAAGTATGGAAACCTTAATAACAAGAGGTAATATGCTTCGTGAGCCAATTCCATCATAACAAGGATTGAAACCGAGACATGGTGGTTTGGTTCGCTTGTCACAGGTGCTTCGTGAGCCAATTCCATCATAACAAGGATTGAAACAGTAATCCGAAACGCTGCCAAAGGTCTCTTTTGGTCTCTTCGTGAGCCAATTCCATCATAACAAGGATTGAAACTCGAGGATTGCATCTATATTTTCTGTGCTCATACTTCTTCGTGAGCCAATTCCATCATAACAAGGATTGAAACTCCGGTTCGGGAAGTGGAAGAATGAGGAGCCAATAACTTCGTGAGCCAATTCCATCATAACAAGGATTGAAACAATATTGGATCCACTTTCACATTCGTGGCAATGTAACTTCGTGAGCCAATTCCATCATAACAAGGATTGAAACAGACGGCTGATTTCATATTTCAGTCAGATTTTTTCCTCTTCGTGAGCCAATTCCATCATAACAAGGATTGAAACTAACGATATGAAAGAACCGGGATTTGTCCAAAGTTCTTCGTGAGCCAATTCCATCATAACAAGGATTGAAACTCAAAGAAAAAAGCTATTATAAATTTAATGGTAAAAATCTTCGTGAGCCAATTCCATCATAACAAGGATTGAAACCTTTGTGCCCTTCCAACTGCTCGAAATAAGGCTTCCTTCGTGAGCCAATTCCATCATAACAAGGATTGAAACACCGTTTTTGTTACGATTGCATCGGTAGTCTTCACGCTTCGTGAGCCAATTCCATCATAACAAGGATTGAAACATTCCCTTCTCCTTTGCCTCTTTCGCGATACGGATCATCTTCGTGAGCCAATTCCATCATAACAAGGATTGAAACTTACGGACTAAAACAGGGACTTCCGCATTTGCGACACTTCGTGAGCCAATTCCATCATAACAAGGATTGAAACACAGACGCAAATCACCTCGGGACAGTCGCCGAGTATCTTCGTGAGCCAATTCCATCATAACAAGGATTGAAACGCTGAATGTTAAAACTAAAGGTGCATAGGTCGCATCCTTCGTGAGCCAATTCCATCATAACAAGGATTGAAACTCATATGAAGTGTTTCGTCAAAATAAGCATATATCCTTCGTGAGCCAATTCCATCATAACAAGGATTGAAACGCTGTTGAGTTAAAAGACAGCGGATATAAGACAGGCTTCGTGAGCCAATTCCATCATAACAAGGATTGAAACTTTCTCGTATACTGATTCCCACCCGTTGAAGGGTTACTTCGTGAGCCAATTCCATCATAACAAGGATTGAAACATTATCATAAACTTTACTGCAGAGTAGCCGAGCCCGCTTCGTGAGCCAATTCCATCATAACAAGGATTGAAACATATTCATTAATTCCGATACGAGGGCTGTTTTTGTACTTCGTGAGCCAATTCCATCATAACAAGGATTGAAACTCATTGTAGGCGTTCACACTCTCGGAATCAGCATCAACTTCGTGAGCCAATTCCATCATAACAAGGATTGAAACTCATATGAAGTGTTTCATCAAAATAAGCATATATCGTCTTCGTGAGCCAATTCCATCATAACAAGGATTGAAACTCCCGTGCTCCGTCGGGGGCGGATGTCATCACAACACTTCGTGAGCCAATTCCATCATAACAAGGATTGAAACCATATTTCTCTAATTGGCTCATATTTTCCATAACGACTTCGTGAGCCAATTCCATCATAACAAGGATTGAAACCCCGGTTGTAATCGATGGACACCTGTTGCACCTGCGACTTCGTGAGCCAATTCCATCATAACAAGGATTGAAACGTTTTCTTCAGAATAATTTCCATTGCCGTCCCCTTACTTCGTGAGCCAATTCCATCATAACAAGGATTGAAACATAAGGTCAAAAGTGGCAATGTATTTATTTTTTCAGCTTCGTGAGCCAATTCCATCATAACAAGGATTGAAACCTCAAATTTTGAAATGTTACTCACGAAAGTTACTCACTTCGTGAGCCAATTCCATCATAATAAGGATTGAAACCTGTCAAGCTTGCGGATAATGGCGTTGGTCTTGTTTTCTTCGTGAGCCAATTCCATCATAACAAGGATTGAAACAGATCGTCGTAGGTAAGAAATTTCCGTTCCGTCTTTGCTTCGTGAGCCAATTCCATCATAACAAGGATTGAAACTCGCTCCTTTGTGATCCCGTGCCAGTGGTGTTGGTCTTCGTGAGCCAATTCCATCATAACAAGGATTGAAACCTCAAATTTGTTAGCCAAAAATTACGAAACCATAGACTTCGTGAGCCAATTCCATCATAACAAGGATTGAAACTTGCTTTTTGCAATAACTTCAATTTGATCTTTATATTCTTCGTGAGCCAATTCCATCATAACAAGGATTGAAACAAGATGAAGTGGATGTTATTGCTAATCATTACAACTACTTCGTGAGCCAATTCCATCATAACAAGGATTGAAACTTTCCGTTCTTAATGGGAGCAACAACGAATCTGATTCTTCGTGAGCCAATTCCATCATAACAAGGATTGAAACATGGAATAGGTGTTTAGGGTGTCTGAAGTAATAGATCTTCGTGAGCCAATTCCATCATAACAAGGATTGAAACATTGTATTGTAGATTTCTGCGAGATTAAATGTGCTACTTCGTGAGCCAATTCCATCATAACAAGGATTGAAACTATAATTAATTATTTACTTACTTAACTACTTACATCTTCGTGAGCCAATTCCATCATAACAAGGATTGAAACATCGAAGTGAAGAATCCTCTCGAAGGGTTCAAATACTTCGTGAGCCAATTCCATCATAACAAGGATTGAAACAATAAGTTTGCCATAATCTTTCCTTAAAATGTAATTACTTCGTGAGCCAATTCCATCATAACAAGGATTGAAACTTGGAACATGGTCTATATTACATTGAAACCGATCAGCTTCGCGAGCCAATTCCATCATAACAAGGATTGAAACACGGAGATAGCGGGTATCTTCCTGAATGTTGGAAACTTCGTGAGCCAATTCCATCATAACAAGGATTGAAACACGGAGATAGCGGGTATCTTCCTGAATGTTGGAAACTTCGTGAGCCAATTCCATCATAACAAGGATTGAAACCCGGTTCTTGAATTAAAGACGATCCCCGAAATATCCCCTTCGTGAGCCAATTCCATCATAACAAGGATTGAAACACCATAAGGAGCAGATTTGAAGAAGAAAACAGATAACTTCGTGAGCCAATTCCATCATAACAAGGATTGAAACCGAAATATTTGCTGAAGTCGGCAGATGTCATACCTCTTCGTGAGCCAATTCCATCATAACAAGGATTGAAACTAAAAGAATTTGCGAATTTTTGCGACATCGTAGGCTCCTTCGTGAGCCAATTCCATCATAACAAGGATTGAAACGTTGGTCTGCTTTCTCCGGTGCTACCAAATACCGTATACTTCGTGAGCCAATTCCATCATAACAAAGATTGAAACGACAGTCAACGGGATAAAATCCAATTCGACGCGAAGCTTCGTGAGCCAATTCCATCATAACAAGGATTAAATTTAGTTTTACATTAAGTAACACCTCATTCCCCTTTCAGGAGAACACTCCAACCCTTAAATTACACTTCCCAATAATTAAAATGTGAAATATGGAATCGATTAAAGAAATTTACCGGATTGGTTTTGGTCCCTCGAGCAGCCACACGATGGGTCCGAGAAAAGCTGCTGAGATCTTCAAAGAGAAAAATATTGATGCATCCCGCTTCAGGGTAACACTCCATGGCTCTCTTGCAGCCACGGGAAGAGGACACCTGACAGATAAGGCGATTATGGAGGTTTTATCCCCCGAAAAGACTGAAATTCTGTGGAAACCGGAGGATATTCTTGCGAAACACCCGAATGCTTTAACCCTCGAAGCATATGATGCTGATGGTAAAATTATCGATTCCTGGCGTGTTTACTCGGTTGGTGGCGGGAAGATTATAGATGATGATCATGATCCGACAGAAGACTCTATTTATCCGCACAATACAATGAACGATATTCTGAAATGGACAAAGCAGACGGGCAGGTCGTTCTGGGAATATGTTGAGCAAGTGGAGGGAAAGGATATCTATGACCACCTGGCGAATGTTTGGGAAGTGATGCAACTGGCGATTAAAAATGGTCTGGAGGCAGAGGGGGTTTTACCGGGTCCTCTTAATTTAAGAAGAAAAGCCTCGTCATATTTTGTAAAAGCAAAAAATTATTCGGGAACCCTTAAGGAGAAAACCCTCATTTTCTCTTATGCTCTGGCAGTTGGAGAGGAAAATGCTGCCGGTGGACAAATAGTTACGGCCCCTACCTGCGGTTCATGTGGCACAATGCCTGCGGTGCTTAAGAGACTGAAGGACAGTTTTGAATTTTCGGATCAGAAAATACTTCGTGCACTCGCAACAGCGGGACTTGTGGGAAATCTGGTAAAACACAATGCATCAATTTCGGGTGCAAAAGTCGGTTGCCAGGGGGAAGTAGGAACCGCATGTGCGATGGCAAGTGCGGCTGCCACTCAGCTTCTCGGTGGGACACCACTTCAGATAGAATATGCAGCGGAAATGGGGATTGAGCACCACCTCGGCCTAACCTGCGACCCGATAATGGGGCTCGTTCAGGTTCCCTGTATCGAAAGAAATGCCTTCGCTGCCGAAAGGGCTTTCAACACGGCTACATTCTCCCTTCTCTCCGACGGGCAGCACCTCGTTTCGTTCGATAAAATTGTGAAAACGATGAAGCAGACGGGGCATGACATCCCCTCGATATACAAGGAAACTTCAGAGGGGGGCATGGCTCTCTTTTATTCATAGAAAATTAGTAAGTTTACGCACTTTTTTTTGATCTTTATCCACGGAGTTTTTCTGAAACACCTTTCACTTCTTTTGGTTTTTTGCCTTACTGCTACCGCTTTCCCTCAGTTAACAGCAAAAATTATGACATGGAACACCCTCAACTACCCGGGTTCAACGGGTGCGATAAGAAATCCTCACTTCAGAGCTGTAATTTCTGCGGCTGATCCAGATATTCTTGTTGCGGGCGAACTGGGCTCCACTACTGATTTTAACACTTTCCGTGATTCTGTTATAAAAAAAGTTTCAACCGGGTATCAAGCCGGTGCGTTTATCGATGGCCCTGATTCGGATCATGCGATATTTTTTAAGTCATCGAAATTCAATTTCATTTCAAATACTCCAATTAAAACGGAACTAAGGGATATCAGCCAGTTTATAGTGACTACGACCACGACTCTCGATACTCTGATTATTTACGCCGTTCATTTGAAGGCAAGCGATACACAAGCCGATAGAGATCAAAGAGCCAGGGAAGTGGACAGTCTGAGAAAAGTGACAGACAGACTTCACGCCGGAGCAAATTTTATTGTGCTGGGGGATTTTAATTTCTATGGCTCTACTGAACCTGCATATATTAAATTGCTAAGCACTGCGACGAGCGGTTATTTTATCGATTACCTGAAGGACTCGATGTCGGGCACCTGGAACAATGCAAACTTTGCGAGATATCATACACAGTCTCCAAGAACAAGATCTTTCGGAGGTGGTGCCACAGGAGGTATGGACGACAGATTTGACCTGATTTTGATGAGTCAAAAGGCTAAAGATTTTGGGGGCGTCAGTTTTGTTCCGGGTTCATATATCGCTTACGGAAATGACGGTAACCACTTTAATGACTCTATTAACAGGACTCCGAATACTGCGGTGGGTCAGATAGTTGCGGACGGCATTCATTATGCTTCTGACCACATCCCCGTGATGGCGAGTTTCCTTTTTGACACTCCATTGCCGGTAGAACTTGTATCGTTTACAGGAAAAAGATCGAATGACGGAGTCACATTGAAATGGCAGACTGCAACGGAAATTAATAATCTCGGTTTCGATGTGCAGAGGTCGGAGAATAATAAAGAGTGGCGGAACATCGGATTTGTTGAAGGGCACAACACAAGCAGTTCTCCAAAATATTATGAGTTTACAGACCGGACGAACTACAACGGGAGTCTCTACTACAGATTACGACAAAATGACAACGATGGAACAAAGGAATATTCGAATGTGGTAGAAATTTCCACCAGCCTGCCGGCAGGATTTTCTCTCAATCAAAACTACCCCAATCCATTTTTCTCAGGCAGCAGTGATGCTCAAACGAATATTGATTTTGAGATACCATCAGCAGGGAATGTGGTTGTGACAATTTACGATATTCTCGGAAGGGAAGTGACGACACTTCTCGAAAAATCCCTTGAAGCCGGAAACTATTCGGTGAAATTTAATCCGCAAAATTTACCTGCGGGGAATTACATCTACAAACTCAACTGGAACAGCCTGACACTGACCGGGAAAATGATCTGTCTGCCGTAGGAGGCTATTTCCCCTTTACCACAGTCTTTTTTTCCTGAAGCGTACGGATGTATTTTTCGTAAATTTCTTTCATTCCTGCGAAGATATCGAGATGCTCTCTGTAAACTGATTCCAGGGTTTTGAATGTATATCCAAGATCAGCGGGACAGATTGGCTTTGACTCAGCCAAAATACCGGCGACCCCTCCGAATTCCGTTTCATGTCTCGTCAGAAATGCATCGAGACCCTCGACAACACCGGCAATTCTTAATTTAAATTGTTCAATATCGAAGAGAAGTTTTTTCTTTAGTGGCTCCTTCTCATCGCCCTGCAAATAAGAGAGTCTGTTTATGTCCAGCTCGAGTTCATCAAATTTTGATATAAACTCCGAATCATATTCTGCCAGTCTGTTTCGAAGACTGAGAAGTTCATCCACTGTTTTTTTTAATTGTTCTTTTAACTCCCGTAATTCTTCAACACTCTCCGGCATCCAAAAACTCCTGAGGAAATTTGTCAATAATTAGCATTACCAATTTAGCACTCAAAATTTAATCTGACAACATTTATTGTACTTTTCATCCTTCAACCCTCAGCCCTCACCTTTCAACCATCATCCTTCAACCCTCAACCGTCAAACTTCAATATTTTTTTCATTGAGATTCCAGAAATTTTCATCATTTTTGATCACATATTTTTATATCTTAAGAAGAAAATGCAAATGAGAACAATAATAGAACCATTTAAAATAAAAGCAGTTGAGCCAATCAGATTTACAACAAAAGAAGAACGGACTCAAATCCTGAAAAATGCCGGATATAACCCCTTTTCAATACATGCAGATGATGTGTTGATTGACCTGCTTACGGACAGCGGCACTTCCGCGATGAGTTCGGAACAATGGGCCGGTATAATGCTCGGTGACGAGTCTTATGCAGGATCAAAAAGTTTTTACAAGTTTGACTCTGCTGTGAAGAAAATCACCGGTCTGAAAAATGTGATCCCGACACATCAGGGAAGAGCCTCGGAAAAGATACTTTTCACAGTGCTGGGAGGAAAAGGGAAATATTTCTGCAGCAATACGCATTTTGATACCACTCGTGCGAATGTTGAATATTCAGGGGCTGAGGCTGTTGACTTTATGACAGAAATCGGAAAACATCCTGAAATGAAAGCCGACTTTAAAGGGAATATGGATATTGTTGCTTTGGAGGCTTTTATCAAAAAGACCGGCGCGGAGAACATCCCCCTCGTTTTGATGACTGTAACCAACAACTCAGGCGGCGGTCAACCTGTCTCGATGCAGAACATCAAAGAGACAAAGGCTATTTGTACCAAGTACGGCATTCCATTCTTTCTTGATGCATGCCGGTTTGCAGAAAATGCGTATTTCATAAAGAAGCGTGAAAAGGGTTACGAGAATAAAACACCCCTTGAGATTGCTCAGGAGATGTTTTCTTATGCCGATGGCTGCACAATGAGTGCGAAAAAAGATGCGTTTGCAAACATTGGCGGATTCCTCGCGATGAACGATGACAGTCTTGCAATGTCATGCAGAAACCTGCTTATAGTTACTGAGGGATTCACAACTTACGGTGGACTTGCAGGCAGAGATCTTGAAGCAATCGCTCAGGGACTTGTTGAAATCCTTGACGAACATTATCTCGAGTACAGAATAAGGTGCGTGGAATATCTCGGGGAAAAACTCGTAAAAAATGATGTGCCGATACTCGAACCACCGGGAGGACACGCAATTTACCTCGACGCAATCAGATTTGCACCACACATTCCGCAGTACCGGTTCCCGGGACAATCCATTGTCTGCGAGCTGTATCTCGAAGGCGGAATCAGAGCATGTGAGATTGGAAGTGTAATGTTTGGTAAAGAACTTCCCGACGGGACACACATCTCACCTGCAATGGAACTTGTAAGAATGGCAATTCCCCGAAGAGTTTACACCCAAAGTCATTTCGACTACATGATTGAGGTGATAATTGATGTGTTCAAGAGAAGATCTGAACTTCGCGGTATGAAAATCACGGAACAGGCTCCGATGTTGAGACACTTCACAGCGAAATTTGATTATGTGGATTAGTAAACAACTCAAACTAAGGCAAAAATTCGATTTTGAATATAAGGTCTGGAGGCTGATGCTTTCCGAACCTGACCACCTGCTCGTTGAGGAGCGTGATGCCGACAAAAGGGAAGCTTTCTACCATGTCTTTGAGCTTTCCACGGGAAGGACTTTGCTTAACAAGTTCTGCACTCCTGAAAAATTCTGGAGTGGTGTTGAAGTATTTAAAGGTAAAAGGATACTTTTTCACAGTTACAGATCACAAGGACTCCCCTTTCACAAAGGGATTTTCTGCTACGATATCGAAAAACAATCTTATTTGTGGCAGGAACCTGATCTCGCTTTTTTACTGAATAACGAACGGGGCGTTTTTGCATTCAGACAGAAGTTTGAATCGCAGGAGTATTTCCTGTTGGACAAGGACACCGGGCAAATAATTGATGAACTTGGCGAAGACAGTGCCCCGATTAATCAGATGATAACTGAAGCCGCTGAAAAAGAATCTTTTGATCAGTTTATTTACCCTGAAAACTTCAACCTCTCCAAATATAACGACGGCGGATATATTGAGAAACTGATGCCAGAAGGAACCATTGTAGAAGTTTCGGAAATATTTGCGAAGGACTCTCTCATCTTTCTGAATACCCACCGGGGCAGCCGGGAGAAGGGTTTCCTGAATGAGTTGCTGGTAGTCGACAGTGAAAAAAAGAAAGTGATCAAAAAAGAGGTTCTCAACAGCAGAACGGAGAATCTCATAGCCGAAAGTTGCTTTATTTACAAGAATCTTCTCTTTTTGATTATCAACAAAAAGAGTATTGAGATTCGGGAGATAAAAACATGACACTTGAAGAAAAAAAACTGCTGCTAAGGGGAGCAAGAAATGCCATTGAACACTCGCTCGGTCTCACTAAAGAAACAATTCAACTGCCGGCAAACGGGGTGTTCGACACGATGAGCGGATGTTTTGTCACATTGCACAAGCACGGTGACTTGCGAGGTTGCATCGGCTTCATCAAAGGCGTGGAACCTTTGCATAAAACGATAAAGGAAGCTGCGCTTTTGGCTGCAAGGGAAGATCCAAGATTCCCTCCCGTTACCGCACATGAATGGAGGCACATCGCGATAGAGATATCGGTGCTTTCACCTCCGTTTGACATGCCCGATTATGACAGCATTGTTCTCGGTACCCACGGTGTGATTATTCGTGAAGGATACAGAAGCGCCCTTTTCCTGCCACAGGTACCAATCGAGCATAACATGGATAAGGATGAGTTTCTAACCGAACTTTGTAAAAAAGCAGGACTTCCACCACGGCTCTGGACGCAAAAACAACTGAAAATGCAGGCTTTTACAGCGGAAGTCTTCTCAGAGGAGGAAATTTATGGCTGAAATAAGAAAACCCGCAGTTGCAGGAATGTTTTATCCTGCAACACCTGAAAAGCTTGAACGACAAATGACCCGTCTGTTTAGTGAAGTGCCGCCTTCGCCAGTGAAAGAGGAATTTATACCCGGAATCATTGCTCCGCATGCAGGGTATATGTACTCCGGTCTGACGGCTGCTTATGCCTACAAAAACATAGCGGACAAAAAATACACAAAGGTAATTATCCTCTCTCCAAGCCACCGGGAATATTTCGGCGGAATTTCAATCTATGATGGTGATGCTTACGAAACTCCTTTGGGCAGGATAAGTGTCGATCAAAATATTGCGCAAAAGATGACCGGCACTTCCCCAAGAATCATGAGAAGCAAAGCCGGGCACAGGGACGAGCACGGAGTTGAAGTGCATCTCCCCTTTTTACAGCAAATTTACGGTAACGATTTTGAGTTTGTTCCTGTCGTCATGGGTGATCAGTCACATGCAAATATCAATGAACTCTCCAAAGCCGTCCTTGAGGTGATGGATGATGACACCCTCGTGGTTGCCTCGAGCGACCTTTCACATTTTTATTCCAAACCCGTTGCGCATAAACTTGACTCTGTGATCGCTGACCGTATTGTTGAGTACAACCCTGAAGCTTTGGAAGAAGATCTCGAGAGACAGATAACACATGCCTGTGGTGGCGGTCTCGTAGTCGCACTCATGAAAGCTACAAAAAGAGCCGGAGTAAAACATTCGCTTCTGCTCCACCGTTCCGATTCAGGTGATGTTTCAGGCGACAACACTTCCGTTGTCGGGTACCTCTCGGCAGCATTTTATAATTGATTATGAAAAAATAAGTTAGAGGCAATTATTGGAGTTTGATGTCGCTTTTGTAGGAACGGGAAGAGCAGCGTGGTCTTTGGCTGATGCTTTGGTTGATGTCGGGCATTCTGTTCGTTTTGCCTCCAACAGATCGGAAGAACCACTTCAGAAATTTGCTGAAGAGTTCATGGTGGATAGAGTCTCCACAGATATAAAGGAAATTGCAAAATACGCCTCGAAATTTCAGTTGTGTGTAATTTCTGTTCCAGATTCTGCCATCAAAGAAGTGGCTGATACACTCGCTACACTTCCCCTGGACTTCAAGAAGTGTCTCTTCATACACCTTTCGGGCTCGAAAACCTCCGAAGAACTTTCTTCCCTGAAGAAGAAGGGGGCAATGACGGGTTCGTTTCACATACCGCAAAGTTTTCCTTCAAGAAGCCGGGTCTCTCTGTGGGATTTGCCTGTTTGCATAGAAGCATCCACGGATAATGCTGAAAAATTCATGAAGCAGATTGCGAAAAAACTTGAACTGAAGCCCTTCTTCATAAAAGCTGAATTGAAAGTTTATTATCACCTGGCTGCTGTTTTTGCATCAAATTTCTTCCCGGCAATTATCGCAGACTCCATAACCATGTTCGAACTGGCAGGGGGCAATAAAAAAGACTATTTTAAGATATTTAGTCCGATTATTGAAACCACAATAGAAAACATTCTTGCAAAAGGACCGGAAAATGCCGTCTCGGGGGTAATTCCCCGGAAAGATTATGATACACTTCAAAAGCATCTCGATGCCCTCGACAGTGACGAACGGACTCGTCAGCAACTTTTAACATATATACGCCTCTCCGAAGTAACAGCGAAAATGCTCGGGATCAATATTGAAATTACGATCTCAAAAAACGAGGAAACCGGGAAGTGAGTAGTTTTGTCGGGTAAAGTGAAGGTAAAGTACATCTTCCCTGTCTCATTTCCCGAGGGTGGTGGTGGGACGGCAATGACTCTTCAGAATGCAAAGGCAATCCAAGCCGCAGGTTTCGATGTTGAAGTTTTAATTCCCCGTTCGACTGAGAGGAAAGGCGATACCCGTAATCAGAATAGAGAAGGTGTCTATCAGGGAATTACATTCAGGTATCTGGTTAAATCTGTGGTGCGACCTGCCACCCTCACCGGGAGATATCTAAACTTCATAGCCGGACTAGCAAATCTGTTTGTTTATCTCAAAGCAGAAAACGAGGATTCACGATTGGGTCCTGTCATTATTAAAGGACCCCTTGATGGGATCACACTTTTTTTATATGTTTTGGTTGTAAAACTTATAGGTTTGAAATGCATTTATAATTTCGATGACTTCCCTGATTACATTCTCTTTCCGGGTAAGTACGCAAAGCTTGAAAAGTTCATATCAGAAAAAATCTCCTTCAAACTTCTTGACGGATTCATCGTAATCTCGACGGCACTAAGAGATTTTGTAAGAAGTGCCGCTTTAGATTCAAAGCCGGTTTACTTGCTCCCAATGACGGTTGACCCGATGAGATTTGATTCCATCGACAACTCCATCTCTACTCCAGAAAATTACATTTTATATACCGGATTCGATTTTAATCCGGGAGGCCAATTTTCTTCAAAAGACGGACTCCTAGGTCTAATCACCGCATTCTCAAAGATCGCAGGCAAGTTCCCCGGATTGATGCTGGTAATAATAGGGGAGAACAACCCAATTTATCACGATCATGTGAAACGACTTGGGGTTGAAGGAAGAGTGGAGTTTCTTGGTTTGAGAAGCAGGAATGAAGTGTCTAACTACCAAAAAAATGCCAGGCTGCTGGTGCTTCCGCGTCCTTGGAGTAAACAGGCAGAGGGAGGCTTTTCCTCAAAACTTGGTGAATACCTTCTCACCGGGAATCCGGTTTTGCTTACTTCAGTTGGTGATGCAACTCTATATCTGGAAGACATGAAGGATGCGTGTTTCGCCATCCCGGGTGATGATGAAGATTTTCGCGTTAAAATGGAGTTCTTACTTCAGAACGAATCTGTTGCAACAGAAATTGGCTCAAATGGAAGGAAAGCCGCACTCGAGAAGTTTAATCACATAATTGAGGGAAAGAAACTCGCACCGTTTCTGATGTCATTCAGATGATGTGAAGTTAAAGCCCGATACTTCCGAATAAATTTTTCTCAATTCACGGTAAATCGTTTCAGAATTGTGTCTCACCAAAGCACTTTTCCTTGCGTTTTCACCCAGGACACGGGCAAAATCAGGGTCGTCCATTATTTTTTTGATTGCCAGTACAAGCTCTTCCGAATTGCCGGGAGGATACAGAACCCCTGAAACTCCATCTTCAATTATCGATGGTGTACCCCCAACATTCGCAGCAATCACAGGGAATCCAAGGCACATCGCCTCGCAAACGGCAATTGAAGAGTTTTCGATAAAAGAAGGATGGATGTAAATATTACTGCCTATCATCTCATCAACCAGTTGGTTTGCTCCAATCTTTCCAAGGAAGGAAATCTTTGGTTTGCTGTTTGTGAATCCAGCGGCTTTTTTGATTACCTTGACGATTGGGTCGTTTTCGCTTAACCCGGCTATTCTCCATTCGAAATCGATATCGTGTCTTTGTAATTCCTCACAGGTTTGAAATATCAAATCCAACCCTTTATAATATTCAGCATGAATTACCGTCAGTAAAACAGGTCTGACTGATCTTTGCTTTTGTGATCGTTCAACAAAAAAATCCAGGCGAATCACATCGTCGAGATGGTAATATTTAACACCCGGATTTACTTGAAATGCAAAAGACTTGTCAAAACCTGTTCTGCCAAGGATATATTTCGTCTTTTTGAGAATCTGAAGTTCCCGCTTTGCCCGTTTTTTTTCATTCAAATAACGAAAAAGAACCCCCGCCGAAAGAAAATCCTTTATGCCTGCACTATTCACGACCTTCTTCAACGAAAGATTGCCAAAATAAACAGGGATAAATGAACTTACTATCCCTTGAATCTGTATCAAAACTGGAATTCCCACCTTGTCAGCGATCATTCCAAAAACCGACTCCGTACCAAAAACATGAATCAGTCCGGGTTTGACTTTTTTCACCACTTCCAGGATATTTCGTACATCAGAACGGGTATGCGGAATTAAAATCAGTCTCCTAATCCATCTCCCCACCTTTCCCGGTCTCGGGATTTTATAATAAGTGACAATTTCGAACTGAACGACTTCTATTTTATCGCAATTCCCGAAAAAAGCGATATGTAACTCGATGTCCGGTTCTTTTTCTCGAATCAGCAGCTCCAGAGAAGATATCCAGCTCCCCTCAGATATCTCTCCTCCCGTGATTTCGGGAGTCAGCAGCGATGGAGTGTTTGTAAACCAGAGTACTTTGAGCTTTTGCAACGGAATTTAATTCAGTGAAGTGAAAAGTTTTATTATTGAGCCCCAATATATTAATTTTGGGGGATGAAATAGAGGATAATACGAAAATCAAATGCTCCATAAACGAAGATTACCACAGAATCCATGAAAAAAATTTTACTTGTCACTAATTTTCCGGCTCCATATCGGGTACATTTATATGATGAACTCGGAGTTCAACTTGGTGAGAAGTTTTTCGTGATCTATACTGATTCTTCAGTTGAAGGGCATGAGTGGCATCGTCCTCATATTAAACATTCACACCACTTTATCAGAAGTCACGAAAGTGCCGTTGAAATCGCATCGAAATTTCATCCGGATGTGGTGATCCTTGGCGGAGTGAATAAGCATATTTTAAAGCTTTTTTTCTTTGCTAAGCAGGAAAAAATCAAAATTTCCATTTTCACTGATATGTGGCAACTCCCTTTCTCAAAACTGAGCAAACCTTCGCAGTATCTTAGAAAATATCTATACCGGCACGCAGATCATTTTATTGTTCCGGGACTAAAATCCAAAGTTCACATTACTGAATCAACCAAAACCTCAAATACTTCAGTCATTCATGTTTTACCCATTCTCCCGGATGCTTGCCACTTCCCGTTCAAGTCGGATTCTGAAGTGGTGAAAGAATTTGATTTAGTGTTTTCGGGTCAAATTATACCTCGAAAACTTCCATTATTTTTTGTTGAGGTGGCAGCAATAGTCAATCGAATCAAAAAACTCAAGGTTTTGGTATTGGGTAATGGCCCGCTTCGAGAGATGATGAAGCAAAAACTGGATGTCTATGGGATTCAACACACTTTTGCAGGATATGTTAAACAAAAACATCTTCAATCCTGCTATTCTAAGAGCAGATTACTACTGTTCCCGACAGAAAATGACCCCTGGGGTGTTGTAGCAAACGAAGCTCTTTCAGCCGGCGTGCCTGTAATTATTTCTCCAAATGCCGGGGCAGCTGATGATTTGATTATTTCCGGCAAAAGTGGTTTTGTTCTTGAAAATGATGTGGAACTCTGGGCACAAAAGGCAATCGAAATCCTGGAAGGAAAGTATAAATTTGAGTTTGATGCACCACCAACAATAAAAGCTGTGACCGAAGATCTGTTGTCATCATTAAATAGCGTTGGTGGTTGAGTGATTGCTTATCCTGATCTGCCAAGAAATTTTACTCTAAGAATCTCTGCGATAATCCGTACAATCTGCGTGCATCCGCGTCCCTTTTTACCAAGATCCACTGCATGAAGAAAAAAAAACTCCTCCTCATGTTAAAACTTCCACCACCCGTGACGGGTGTAACGAAGATGTGCTGCTCTGTTCTCGAGAACGGAAAGTTGTTCAAGGAGTTTAACACAAAAGTTATCGGCCTAAGTTATGCAAAGGATGTGAAAAGTACAGGTGGTCTTACTCCCGCCAAGCTTATGAAGCTCTTCCTGAACATTGCAAAAACGAAATTTACAGTCCTGACTTTTTGGCCCGATCTCGTTTACTTTGTTCCATCCCTGACCGGATCAGCATTTCTGAGAGACTTCCTCTTTATCCTGATTCTGAAATTTTTCAGAAGAAATATAATTTTCCACCTGCATGGCACGGGCTTAAAAGAAACATCACAAAAATCAAAATTTTACAAAAGTCTTTACCTTTTCGCATTCAATAACAGTGAGATAATTACGCTCTCTGAAAAACTAAGAGAAGATTTGGAATTCCTTTCCCCCAATAAAATCCACATCCTTCCAAATGGAATTGCCCCGCTCCCGACCTCCCTTGCGACCGCCCCCCCAGCCCCCTTCCTTGCGACCGCCCCCCCAGCCCCCCTCCTTGTAAAGGTGGGGGGAGAAGTGTTGCAAAATTTATTGTTTGTGAGTAATTTTTATGATTATAAGGGAATTCCAGAACTTATCGAATTGCTTGCTGAGGTTCACAAACGCGGCCATCCCTTCACCTGCAAAATCGCCGGCGAGGAAAACTACATAACTGCAACAGATCTCCAAAAACTAATCGATGCCAACGGTCTTACAGAAAAAGTTAAATATGTCGGAAGCGTAAAGGGAGATAATCTTCTCGCCTTGTATGAACAATCGGATATTTTCATTTACCCGACAAAAAAAGATGCCATGCCATTAGTAATTCTTGAAGCTATGAGAGCAGGACTTGCAATTCTCTCCAATCCCATCGGTGCAATTACCGATATGATCGGATATAACCCCTGGACACTCCCAACACCTGAAAATCTAGCAACTCTTTTAACCAATCCTGACCTAATCCTTAAATTGGGTGAGCAAAATCGCAAAACATTTGAGGAAAAATTCACAATCGAGAAATTCTATTCAGGTTTAATGCAAATTTTGATAAACGCAACCAATGAGGAAGGTATGAAATATGAGGTTTGAAGTATGAGGTCAGGAATATCTGTCTTATCTTTGGTACCGCCCCCCTGCCCCCCTCCTTGTAAAGGTGGGGGAACTACCCCCTCTGTGAAACTCCGTAAGATCTGCGTGCATCCGCGTCCTGTTCTTTTATTTTTCAACCCTCAGCCTTCAATCTTCTGACATGATAGAAAAACTCAACTTCCATGGCCTCGCCATCTCCGATTTCACCGAAGAAGAACTTTGGTCAGAAGTGGATTCGACCATTCTGAATGGAAAGCAGATGGTGATTTATTGGAGACACATCGGTTCACCCGGTCTTATGAAGAAAACACCCGGACTCCTCGAAATTACCAACAACTTTGATCTTATCCTCATCGATGGCAGGGGACTTTATCTCTTCATGAAATTGATGAGACAGAAGTTGAAAACGGAACTCTACACTTCCTGGTTTACTCTGGAATTATTAAAAAAAGCTGCGAAAAACAACTATTCGGTTATGATCTTGGGAGCGACAGAAGAAGCAAACCGTGCCGCCACTTCAAACATTCGAAGTCAATATCAGGTAAAAACAGTCTACCCGGGAATCAACGGCTACTTCACCCATGATGAAGAAGACTCGATTGTGGAGAGGATCAACAAGTTCGCCCCCGATATCCTCCTCGTTGGTATCTCCACCCCTAAAAAAGAACTATTCGCCCATAACCACCGGCACCACCTCAATGTAAGAATTATCCACCTCTGCGGTGGAATGGTAGATGTAATCGCCGGAAAAACCAAAATAACCCCTAAATGGATCAAAAAACTAGGACTTGCCTGGCTATATCGAATAATTCAGGAACCCCGACGACTCCTCCTTCCCGTCCTCTCAATGATGTGGGAAGGCTTCAAATTTGCCGTTAAAATCATCTTAAAAATTGAATAATTAACCACAAAGACCGCAAAGAGGGGAAATAAACCACAGGCTCCACAGAGGGGGTAGTTCCCCCACCTTTTCAAGGAGGGGGGCAGGGGGGCGGTACCAAGGATAAGACAGATATTTCGGAGTTCGCACTTATAAATAATAAATCATGAATAATAGATCCATCCTGTTTATCCTTAAATTCTGAAAATCCTGATTCAGACGAAGAAATTATTTGGTCATCAATATATACTTTCATAATTTTACAGCCATGGTTTGTATAGTGTGGGACCTATATCAATAACCATAAAAAATACTTGACAAAACATGAAGAACTACATATTTAAGGCTGCTTACTGCACAATAATACTGTTTTTACTTAACTTAACTGCTTTTTCGCAAGACAACTGGACATGGCTAAACCCCAAACCGATGGGGAGTGGTATAAATGCGTCTGCTTATTTACCTGGTACAAATATACTCGTGGCTGTGGGACCGTATGGTTTGATACTGAGATCAACCGATCATGGCAGCTCTTGGAGCCATATCCAGTCAAATCTCTCTGCCAACCTGGGCACAATTTCTGCCGTTAATTCCACAACCTGTTTTGTAGGTGGGGATGACGCCACTCTTCTTAAAACTACAGATGCAGGTCTCACTTGGAATCTTGTCGCGATATCGGGTGTATCGGCGGCGATTGCACAAATCCAATTCGTTTCCTCGGCTTTGGCCTTCTTACGGGTTGAGAATAAGATTTATCGCTCGACTGATACGGGGGTGAATTGGACGGTAATAATCGATTATTTCGACATAAACGGAAGCTCAATTACTACTTTTCAAGCGGTCTCTGAGAATAAATTACTCTTTGGAACAAATTTCGGTGAAGTTTTCTCTGCTAACCTCTCCGGTGGATGGAGCTGGCAAAGTTCTTATCTTTTTTCAAGTGATCCTTCGCCTCGAATTGTAAAGGCTATTATTTCGTTGGGGTACAAAGTTGTAGTATTATCCAATTCCGAGCAACTTATTGTAAGTTCTAACTCAGGAACCGACTGGACTCCCCTCCTAAGAGGAGGTACCGGCCTAAGTTACAGCTCTGCTGCATTCATTACCGGCTCAACTGTTGTAGCGTTCACTTCCGACGAAAGAATTACCAACTCATTTGATGGCGGTTTTAGTTGGAACACTCCTTCCGAAGCACCTTCCCCTTCTGTAGCTTTGACGAATGCTGCCTCAAATCTTTCCAGAAATGGAATTATCCTCGGGTCATCCGGTATTCAATATAATACTGTAGACTCTGGCCAAACATGGACAAAGAAAACAAATTCAATAACATCTAAGAATCTGAATAGTATCTACACTCTGGATAGAGTTACCATCTGGGCGGCGGGAGTGGGTGGGGTTATTATTAAATCTACTGACGGGGGGAACTCTTGGATTTCCCTGACTTCAGGCCTAACCGACACAATTAAAGATTTGAAATTTGTTTCTGCATTAACCGGGTACTTCGTTGCAAAAAACAAAATATATAAAACTACAGACAGTGGTGTTACCTGGTTCCTAAATTATACAGCTTCTACAAATATATATCTAAATGAGATATCAGCCTTAAATGAAAATGAGATAATTGTCGTAGGTTCTTCCAAAAATACATATTATACCACGAATGGTGGAATCAGTTGGTTAAATATTGCGGTTGGAACTGCTGGGGATTTAAATTCAATCCATTATTCTGGGACTTCGGTCGCTTATTGTGCTGGAACTACGGGAAAGATATTCAAAACTGCAGACAAAGGCAATTCCTGGTCTGTCGCGGTAACTGCTGTAGGAACCATCAATTCAATCTGGTTTTCAACTCCTGCTATTGGATGGGCTGTTGGCAATAATGGCAAAATTTTCAAATCAACTAATTCGGGAGGAAATTGGGACACTCTAACTTCTATTACATATTACCATCTCCAATCCGTCCGCTTCTCAGATGCTAACAATGGAATAATCGTTGGTAACAGCGGAACCATTCTCAAAACAACCGATGGAGGAACTACCTGGACTAAATCTGCACAAGTCACCGATAAGAACCTTATGAGTGCAGCACTTATTGACGGTTCAACAGTGCTGGTCTCGGGCAACACGGGCACCGTAATAAAATCCTATAACGCTCCCCTCCCTGTGGAACTGATCTCCTTCACAGCATCCGTAAGAAACAACACAGTTCAACTCAACTGGGAGACAGCAACAGAGGTCGATAACTACGGATTCGAAATTGAGAGGAAAGACAATTCCACCGTCTGGACAAAAATCGGCTTTGTTGAGGGACACTACACTTCCAACTCCCCGAAATATTACAACTTCTCCGACAAGCCGACCGGCTCGGGCAAATATTCCTACCGCCTCAAACAAATCGACAACGATGGTGAATTTGAGTACAGTAAGGAAGTGGAAGTCCTGATCGATAATCTCCCGAATGGATATTTACTCGAACAAAACTATCCGAACCCCTTCAACCCTGAAACATCCATAAAATTTGTGCTAAAAGAGAATACAAAAGCCACACTCAAAGTTTATAATCTTATGGGTGAATTAGTTGCAACCCTTTTTGACGGAATTGCGGACGCCGGCAGATACTACGACATCAAATTCACCGGCACCAATCTTGCATCCGGTTTTTATATCTACACACTCGATGCCGGTAAATATCGCCAAACCCGAAAAATGATACTGTTGAAATGATACCTCACCCCTTGCCCCTCTCCTAAAAAGAAAGGGGAACCATACTCTTAAATAGTGGTATGTGAATTTTAAGCCAATACTCCCCTCGCCTCATAGGAGAGGGGTCGGGGGAGAGGTAGTCCTTTGCAGTTTCATATTTTAGTCATAACTTTACGACACAAAAAATTAAAATTTCCGGAAGATGAAATTGAATAAACCGCAGAGAAACATAGTAAGCAGATTAGACATGCCAAAGGCATCCCTTCGGGAGATCAACACAGATTATTCAGGAAAACTAATACCTAATACCTTATACCTAATACCTAACCTGTCCTCTGCGGTTTACAAAGGCCTCTAAATGCGTATACTAATCACAGGCGGAGCAGGCTTCATCGGCTCACACATGGCGGAAAACTTCTCAAACAAGGGGTGGGAAGTGGTGGTACTCGACAATTTTACCACAGGGAAACGCGAAAACCTCTCGCACATCCCGCAAAATCTTAAAATAGTGGAAGGCGATATCCGCGACACCTCCATCGTAAACGAAGTAATGGCAGGATGTGACGCAGTAATTCACCTGGCAGCTTTGGCGTCGGTTCCCGCATCGTTCAAAAATCCCGTTGAAACATACGAAGTCAACTTCATGGGTACCCAAAATGTACTCGAGGCAGCACTTCAACACAAAGTAAAAAGAGTAACATTCGCCTCCTCATCTGCGGTATATGGCGATACGGAAATCCTCCCCATAACCGAGAAAAATCCCGATAACCCCCTTTCACCCTACGGACTTAGCAAACTCCTCGGCGAAAAACTCTGCCGGTTCTACAACACAGCTTTTGGACTCCCCGTCGTTATCTTCCGTTTCTTTAATGTATATGGTCCGAGGCAAAACCCCTTCTCGGAATATTCAGCCGTAATCCCCAAATTCCTCAGCATCATAAAAGACGGCGGCACCCCCGTAATCTTCGGCGACGGCGAGCAAACCAGAGATTTTATATATATATCCGATCTCGTCCATGCACATGAAAGAGCGTTGGAAGAAACCGCAAAGGAAGGTATTAGGTATAAGGTATTAGGTATTAATTCATCTGTGGAATCCAAAACAGAAACCGCAAAGGCCGCAGAGAACGCAGAGGAGTCTTTAAGCGATGAGCTCATACCTCATACCTCATACCTCATACCTGAAAATAATTCTTCAAACCTCATACCTGAAAAAAATAATACCTTATACCTAATACCTAATACCTATAATCTCGGTTCCGGCGAAAAAACCTCCCTGAACGACCTGATAAAAATCATCTCGGGGCAACTTGGAAAGGAAGTCAAACCAAAGTATGACCCCCCCAGATCAGGTGATATACTTCACAGCTATTGTGAAATTTCCAAAATTAACGATGTTTTAACCTTCAAACCCGCCATAACCATGGAAAAGGGGATTGAAAAAATGTTGAAATATTATAACTTAGCAAACTAAATATTTAATTTTAATTGAAAATGTCAGACTACAACACAGAACTCCTTAAAAAAATAGAGAACAGAACACTCGTCATCGGGGTAATAGGGCTCGGCTATGTCGGCCTCCCCCTCGCAGTCGAGTTTGGCAGGCAATTTCCCGTAATTGGCTTCGATATCAACACAAAACGCGTTGAAGAGCTCAAAAAAGGTGAGGACAGAACCCTTGAAGTGGATTCTGAAGAACTTGCCGAAGCTAAACATCTGGTCTATTCATACGACAAAGAAGAACTCCGCAATGTGGATGTCTTCATAGTTACTGTTCCCACACCCGTGGATGATTACAAAATTCCCGACCTCACCCCCCTCGTAAAGGCTAGTGAAACAGTCGGAGGTGTAATAAAACCCGGTGCCGTTGTGGTCTATGAATCAACCGTGTATCCCGGCTGCACAGAAGAAGATTGTATCCCCGTAATCGAAAAATTCAGCGGGCTGCACTTCAACAAAGATTTCTTCGCAGGCTACAGCCCCGAAAGAATCAACCCGGGTGACAAGGAACACCGCGTAAGCACAATCAAGAAAGTGGTTAGCGGAAGTACACCCGAAATTGCGCATACAGTAAACGAACTTTATAAAACCGTAATAAAAGCCGGCACACACCTTTCATCCTCGATCAAGGTGGCTGAAGCCGCAAAAGTAATTGAAAACACACAGCGCGACATCAATATCGCATTTGTGAACGAACTCTCGATGCTCTTTACCAAAATGGGAATTGATACCGTCGAAGTTCTTGAAGCTGCAGGAACGAAGTGGAACTTTCTCCCCTTCCGCCCCGGACTTGTAGGTGGCCACTGCATCGGTGTAGATCCATACTATCTCACCCATAAAGCAGTAAATATCGGCTATCACCCCGAAATTATCCTCGCAGGAAGAAGAATAAACGACGGAATGGGCGCATTCATCGCTTCCCAGTTTGTAAAACTCCTCATAAAAGGGGGCTACAAAATCCAGGGAAGCAAGGTACTCGTTTTGGGTATTACATTTAAAGAAAATTGTCCCGATATTCGTAACTCAAAAGTGATAGACATTATAAGAGAACTCAAAGAATTCGGATGCGCAGTCGAAGTATGTGATCCCCTCGCAGATGCCGAAGAAGTAAGACACGAATACGGAGTCGATCTCACAACATGCGAAAATTTCAACACCACCGAATACGATGGTATGATCCTCGCAGTTGCCCATGACGAATTCAAAGCCATAGATGTCCCTGCCCTCAAAGCAAGGAACATAGTCCTCTACGATGTCAAATCCTTCTTCGACAAAGAATTTGTAGATGAGCGACTTTAATATGAAACTGCAAAATATGAAACCGCAAAGATCGCAAAGCAGAGAAATGTTACACGGATTTAGCACGGATTCCACTGAAGTATATGGGAAAATAATACCTAATACCTTATACCTAATACCTAACTTGGTGGTGGCATGAAGTTTCTCGTAACAGGTGGTGCCGGGTTTATCGGCTCAAACATCGTTCTCGAGCTTCTAAAGCAAGGGCACAGCGTCCGTGTACTCGATAATTTCTCCACGGGGCGCCGCAGAAACCTCCTCGGACTTGAGAACGACATAGAAATTATAGAAGGTGATATCCGCAGCTACCACACAGTGGTTCAGGCAGTACGCGGTGTTGAAGCTATTCTTCACCAGGCGGCACTTCCTTCCGTTCCCAGATCGATAAACGACCCGATCTCAACAAACGATGTGAATGTCGGCGGAACATTAAATCTCCTCGACGCAGCACGCGGTTCTGGAGTAAGAAGAGTGGTTTTTGCCTCCTCTTCATCAGTTTACGGCGATACACCCGAATTGCCAAAACACGAGGGAATGACACCAAATCCGATGTCCCCTTATGCAGTTTCAAAACTTACGGGTGAATATTACATGAAAGTCTTTCACCGCCTCTATGGTCTCGAGACAATTGCCCTCAGATATTTTAATGTATTTGGCCCAAATCAGGATCCCACATCACAATACTCGGCGGTAATCCCGAAATTCATAACCGCGATGAAAGAAGACCGTCAACCCGTTATCTACGGTGACGGCACACAAAGTAGAGATTTTACTTTCGTCTCAAATGTAGTTAACGCGAACCTTCTCGCTGCCACAAAACAATTGGACGAATACGGACTCGTGATGAACATCGCCTGCCACGAACGAATCTCCCTAAACGAACTCATCGAGGAGCTCAACAAAGTCCTCGACAAAAACATAAAACCCGTTTACGAATCCGCCAGACCGGGAGATGTGAAACACTCTTTTGCAGCTATTGGCTTGATTAAGGAGAAGCTAGGGTTTGAGGTGGGGGTAAGGTTTAGTGGTGGTTTGAAATTAGTAGTTCAAAATTTTGAAGGTTAATAGAATAGTAGATGACA
Source organism: Ignavibacteria bacterium (assembly GCA_017302895.1). Taxonomy (NCBI): domain Bacteria; kingdom Pseudomonadati; phylum Ignavibacteriota; class Ignavibacteria; species Ignavibacteria bacterium. The sequence goes on from JAFLBV010000003.1 coordinate 296,519, forward strand.
GATTTTTTAAAAGATAAAAGAATCCTTATTACAGGTGGAACAGGCTCATTTGGGAACGCATTTGTTACCAGGGCACTAAACGGGAATGACCCCAAAGAAATTATCATCTTCAGTCGTGATGAAAAAAAACAACACGATATGAGAAACAAATTCAAACACGACAAAAGGCTTTCGTTTATCATCGGAGATGTTCGCGACAGGGAATCCGTGTTCTATGTGATGAAGGGTGTCGATTATACTTTCCATGCCGCAGCACTTAAACAAGTTCCGACGGGTGAGTTCTTCCCATTTGACATGGTTAAAACCAATGTGATCGGTTCCCGTAATGTGTTAGACGCTGCCGAGCATTGGAACATAAATAAAATCGTGGTGCTAAGTACAGATAAAGCGGTTTATCCCATAAATGCAATGGGAATGTCCAAAGCGATGATGGAAAAACTGATGCTCGCCAAAGCAAGGGCAAAATATTCTGATACAGTTTTTTGCGGAGTCAGGTACGGTAATGTTATGTATTCAAGGGGTTCGGTTCTTCCGCTTTTTGTTGAACAGATCGGCCGAAACCTTCCTTTTACGGTGACGGACTTGAATATGACGAGATATTTGCTTCCTTTGCCGATTGCAATCGAGCTCGTTTTGTTTGCGCTTGAACATGGTGAAAACGGTGATATCCTTGTCAGAAAATCTCCGGCTGCAACCGTAACAGATATGGCCGAAGCTATGAAGAAGATTTTCAACTACGACAAAGGTGTAAAGTCAATCGGCATCCGTGAAGGCGAAAAAATGCATGAGACTCTCGTTACGCGAGAAGAACTCATGAAAGCCGTGGAGTATGATGACTATTATCGAGTAAAAAATTTGATGCAACTCGACTACGATAAATATTTCGAAGAAGGTGAATCAACACAGTTACCTGCTGAGGGTTATACTTCCGAAAACACCTATAGACTCTCTTTGCAGGAAACAATCGATTTGATCAGTGGTCTTGATGAAATCAAAGCGGCTCTCGCCGGTAAACAAGTGGAAGTAGTCTAAATTTTTATGATCAGGGTTGGAATAACCGGTTCTGACGGATTTATGGGGCAAAACCTGCTTCGTTTTTTACAAAGCAAAAAAGACGAGATTCAGGTTATCGATTTTGATGTTGAGTGGTTCGATCAATTTGATGATATGTGCGCTTTTGTGGAACAATGCGATGTAATTGTTCACCTCGCAGGAGTAAACCGTCATGAAGACGAAAAATATCTTCACGATCGGAATATTTATCTGGCTAAAATCCTTTGCGATGCAGCAGATAAAGTAAACCGGTGTCCCGATATCGTTTTTTCTTCGAGCACTCAGGAACATCTCAATAACAACTACGGGAATGCGAAAAAAGAAGCTCGTCTGCTGTTGGCAGATTGGTGTCAAAGAAAAGGATCCAACTTTACAGGACTGATAATTCCCAATGTTTATGGTCCTTTCGGAAGACCATTTTATAACTCGTTTATTGCCACATTTTGTCACCTTTTGGCAAATGGAAAGCAACCTGAAATTCAAATTGACAGGTCGGTCGGGCTTATATATGTGTTTGAGGTTATCGAAGAAATTTACAGATTCATTGCAGAACCGAAAAATAATTCTGAACTTGAACTTGGGTTTACCGCAGAGTATAAAGTTTCTGAAGTGTTGGAAAAACTGAATTTGTTTTCGGAGATATATGTAAAAGAGGCAAGAATTCCCGACTTAAAAAGCAGGTTTGATATTACTCTTTTTAACACCTTCAGGACATATCTGATGCCTGATTTTTACCCTTTCAGTCTTGTTAAAAAAGTTGACAATAGAGGATTTCTTACCGAAATTATTAAAGAAAACACCGGCGGGCAGGTCTTCTACTCTCTTACGAAGCCGGGTATTGTGAGAGGAAATCATTATCACACAAACAAAATTGAAAGATTTTGTGTCCTTCAAGGTGAGGCTCTTATCAAGTTGAGAAGAATTTGTGATGACGAAATTATTGAGTACAAAGTTTCAGGCGAAAATCCTGTGATTGTTGATATGCCAATTTATTATACACACAATATCCAAAACACAGGGTCATCTGACCTTTTAACTCTGTTTTGGAGCAATGAAATTTTCGATCCGGAAAACCCGGACACAATTTTTGAAGAAGTATAAACGATTTGATTAGAAAACTTAAGGTATTAACCATAGTCGGAACGCGACCTGAAATCATAAGGTTGTCAAGTGTCCTTAAGGCATTTGACAAGACTTTCGATCATGTTCTCGCACATACAGGCCAAAACTACGATTATGAACTTAATGAGATATTCTTTGATGATTTGGGTTTAAGAAAGCCCGATCATTTTATGAACTCTGATGTTTCGTCTCTTGGTGCAACCATCGGGGATATATTCAAAAGAACAGAGGAAGTTCTAAAATCTGAAAAACCCGATGCAATGGTAGTTTTGGGCGATACAAATTCCTGCCTTTCAGCTTATATGGCTAAAAGACTCAGAGTGCCGATTTACCATATGGAAGCGGGGAACAGGTGTTTTGATCTCAATGTCCCTGAAGAAATAAATCGAAAAGTGATCGATAACCTTGCTGATTTTAATCTGGTATATACCGAACATGCGAGACGAAATCTCCTGTCGGAGGGATTCCCAAGCAGAAGAATTTATCTGACGGGATCACCTATGAATGAAGTGATCAATGATAATCTTACAAAGATTCAAGGTTCAAAAATTCTGGAACTGCTGTCGCTCAAACCAAAAGAATATTTTTTGGTCTCGGTGCATAGGGAAGAAAACATAGATAATATCGACAATCTAAATCAGATATTACATGGTCTCTCGAAGCTCGCAGTTTCTTCCGGAAATCCTGTAATTGTCAGCACACACCCGCGAACCCAAAAAAGATTGGATTCTATATCAAATACAGATTTACCGGGGAACATAATATTCATGAAACCTTTTGGATTCTCGGATTATGTTAATTTACAAATGAATGCAAAATGTACTATCTCTGATTCCGGAACCATTTCAGAAGAGTCCTCAATTCTTGGTTTCCCGGCAATTACAATCAGGAATGCAATGGAAAGACCCGAGGCACTGGATACAGGCAGCATTATTTTGTCAGGCCTAAACGCTGAAAATGTTTTAAGAAGCATTGAATTTGTGATAAATAATCATCATTCAAAAACTGATTGCCCCGTTGATTATCAGATTACAAACACTTCAGAGAGAGTTGTGAAACTTATACTGGGAACCGCGGGGTTGTCGAACATGTGGAATGGCATAAGAGGGGTGAAATCTATAAATTGAAAGTTGTAATTCTAGCCGGTGGACTCGGCACCAGATTGAGTGAAGAAACATCTCTTAAGCCCAAACCTATGGTGGAGATAGGTGGTAAGCCTATCCTATGGCACATAATGAAAATTTATTCGCATTATGGATTTAATGAGTTTATTATTTGTTTAGGTTACAAGGGCTATATTATTAAAG